>DATGKF010000138.1:0-70288 GCA_035294785.1 Caulobacteraceae bacterium
CATGTAGATCACCACCATGACCGCCAGCCCCGGCGCGACGGCCGCCGCGCCGTAGGAGATCTTGTCCGGGCTCACGTCGGCGCAGATCGCCGCGCCGGCCGCGGCGGCGACCAGCAGGAACGCGCCCCAGCCTTCCGCGAGCACGCGCCGCCACTCGAGCTTTGGATCGGTGAAGTCGGGCGAGGCGCCGGCGTCGATCATCCGGTGCAGAGCTTCGTCGTCGCGTGCCTTGGCCATATCTGCTGAACGCTGGATCTGCGCGGCCGCTCCGCCCGCGGAGGCTCAGCGCCCGAACGTGGCGAACATGCCGATCACGGCGACGCCCATCACCGCCGTGCTCAGCCAGCCGACGGCCTTCAGGGGCGCCGGAAGGGGGAACTTGCCCATAATGGCGGAGCGGCTGGCGAGCAGCATCATCATGACCATGACTGGGACGGCGACGACGCCGTTGATCACCGCGCTCCAGAACAGCGCCTTGATCGGGTCGAGCGGGGTCAGGTTGAGGATCACCCCGATCAGCGTCGCCGCCGTGATGGCGATGTAGAATTCACGCGCACGCCGAAAGGGGCGCCTCAGACCCACCCGCCAGCCGAGCGCTTCGCCCATGGCGTAGGCCGCCGAGCCGGCCAGCACAGGCACCGCCAGCATGCCCGTCCCGACGATGCCGAGCGCGAAGACGACGAACGCGGCTGGCCCGGCGATCGGGCGGAGCGCTTCCGCGGCCTGGGCCGATGTCTGGATATCGGTCACGCCGTGCGCCGCGAGGGCGGCGGCGCAGCTTACGGTGATGGCCAGGGCCACCGCGTTGGACAGCGCCATGCCGATGTAGGTGTCGATGCGGATGCGCCGGAACTCAGCTTCGGCCTGCCGTGGCGCTTTCACCAAGGGCTCGGCTCCGGGCTTCTCCTCGACCTCTTCGACTTCCTCCTCCGCCTGCCAGAAGAAGAGGTAGGGACTGATGGTCGTGCCGAGGATGGCCACGATCACCGTCAGGTAGTCCGTGCTCCAGCGAACGTGCGGCAGCACGAGGCTCAGCCCCACCGTGCGCCAAGGGACGTGGACGATCACGGCCACCGCGACGTAGGCGAGCAGGGCGAGCGTCAGCCACTTCAGGAAGAAGACGTAGCGGGCGTATTGGACGAACACCTGCAGCAGGGCGCAAACGGCGCCGAAGGCCGCCACGTAGACCAGCTGGGGTCCACCGATGACCAGCTTCAGCGCGGCCGCCATCGCTCCGAGATCGGCGCCCAGGTTGATGGTGTTGGCGACGACCAGCAGCGCCACGATGACGATCAAAACGCCCTTCGGGTAGGCGCGCGACAGGTTGCCGGCGAGACCGCGCCCGGTCACCCGGCCGATGCGCGCGCTGATCTCCTGGATGGCGCACATCAGCGGCCAGCTGAACAGCAGCAGCCAGCCGGTGTCGTAACCGAACTGAGCCCCGGCCTGTGAGTAGGTGGCGATGCCGCTGGGATCGTCGTCCGAGGCGCCCGTGATCAGCCCCGGCCCGAGAACCCGCAGCAGACGCCGCGCCTTGGCCGCCGGATCCGCGGCGACAGCTGACTGAGGCTTGCGCCCGCGGCGGGCGCTCATGACGGCGCTTTGTGCGGCATCGTCAGTGCGCACGCGCCGGCTTCATCTCGGCCATCAGCTCTTCCTTGCGCGCCTTGATGCGCTCGCCCATGGCGTCGAGATCCTGATCGCCGCGCTTCGCCTGGGCAAAGATGCCGCCGGGTTGTTCCTCTTCCTTGACGTGGTGCTTGATGTATTCGCCCAACACCTTGACCTTGGCGTCGTAGAGATCGTCGGACGGCTGCATCGCTTCGATCTCGGCGATCATCTTCTTGGCCCCATCGTGCTCGACGAGCGCCTCGTCCAGAAGGTCGTCTTCGACGTCGCCGCGCTCGGACGGGTAGAAGATCTCTTCTTCGATCTGCGTGTGCACCTTGAGCGCCAGTGCAATCTTGCCGAACAACGCCAGCTTTTCGCGATCGGCCTCCAGCTGTTCGTATTCGTCGAACCACCCCTCCACTTCGCGGTGGTCCTGCTTGAGCAGCCGGACGGCGAGCGGGTCGCGACGGCCGGTGCGACGGGTCCGGCGGGCCGTGGCGCCCTTTTCGTGGCTATGGGTCGGTGCGGTCGGCATGGGTTGTCCCTCCGTGTGGGTTGCGTTCGATGCGACAACAGCGACACCCGCCAAGGCGTTCCAATGCGCAAGCCCGTCGGGTCGCCAGGAACCAAAACCGCCGCCGCCAATCGCCGTCGGGAAAGAAGGTCGGCCATGCCGAAGCGCGAACGCATCGAGCCGCACAAGGGCGACAAGCGCTACGTCCGCCGCGACAAGGACCGACCGGCTCCCTGCAACGCCGTGAAACCGGGTGAAGGCGCCTGCGGCGACCCGCGCCGTTGAAGCGTCAGACGATGCCCTCGCCGCCTGTGACGCCGTAGACCTCGCCGGTGATGAAGCTCGCCTCTTGCGAGGCCAGCAGAACATAGACCGGCGCGAGTTCGACCGGTTGGCCGGGGCGGCCCAACGGAGCTTTCTCGCCGAAGTGCTGCACTTTCTCCTGCGTCTGGCCGCCGCTGGGCTGGAGCGCGGTCCACACAGGGCCCGGCGCGACGGCGTTCACGCGCACGCCCTTCTTGATCAGCTGCTTTGCGAGCGCCTTGGTGAAGGCGACGATGCCGGCCTTGGTGGTGGCGTAGTCGAGCAGCGCCTCGGACGGTTCGACCGCCTGGACGGATGCCGTGTTGATCACCGCCGCGCCCTCCGGCAGATGCTTCTCCGCCGCCTTGGTGATCCAGAACATGGCGTAAAGGTTGGTCTTCAGCGTCGCGTCGAACTGCTCGCTGGTGATCTCGCCGATCTCGCGCTGGGTGCGCTGCTTGCCGGCGTTGTTGACCAGGATGTCGATCCCGCCGAGGCCCTTGACCGCCTTTTGAACCAGCATCTCGCAGAAGCGCTCGTCCGTGATGTCGCCGGGGATGGCGACGGCCTTGCGGCCGGCTTGCTCGATGAGTTCGACGACCTCGCGGGCGTCGCGCTCCTCCTGCGGCAGGTAGACCATCGCCACGTCCGCCCCTTCCCGGGCGAAGGCGATCGCGGCCGCCCGGCCGATGCCGGAGTCGGCGCCGGTGACCAGCGCCTTGCGGCCCTCCAGTTTGCCCGAGCCGCGATAGCTGGTTTCGCCATGGTCTGGTTTGGGCTGCATCTCAGCAGCCAGGCCAGGCGCCGGCTGCGGCTGCTCAGGGAATGGAGGCTCGGGGTACTGGTGGCGGGGATCCTGCATCTTCAAACGGGCATCAGTCATGGCGGTTCTCCTCGGTCGGCCTGCCGGGAAAGCGGGAACGCGCGGAGTGTTCCTTCAAGGGGTTTGACGGACGGCGTTCGATGGCCGCTCGACCGCGAGCTTCGGTCAGGGCCGGCCGACTGAAGTCCGGCCGCGCAGCTTTGCCGTAGGCGGCGCGCGCGCTTATGGTCGCGCGGGAGTTCGGAGGACATCATGTTCGGCTTCATCATCAGGGCGCTGATCACCGCCGCGGGCCTCGGCGTCGCGACGCTGTTGCCGATCGGCGTCTACGCCCACTCGTGGAAAAGTCTGGTCGGGGCGGCGCTGCTGCTCGGCATCGTCAACGGCATCGTGCGTCCGATCCTGGTGATCCTGACCTTTCCGATCACCATCGTGACGCTTGGCCTGTTCCTGTTGGTCATCAACGGGCTGATGCTGGGCCTGGTCTCGCTTCTGCCGATCGGCTTCCACGTGCACGGCCTGGTCTCGGCCATTCTGGGCGCGATCGTCGTGGGGCTGACGAGCTGGGTCGCCTCGTGGTTCATCGGCCCGTCCGGCCGGTTCGAGCGCTATCAGCGCCGCTAGCCGCGGCGGAGTTGCAGATCGACGCCGCTCGACCGGTGTGAGACCAGCAGGCTGTTGCTCCAGCGATTGAAGTCGACCACCACCTGCCCGGCGCCGTCCAGAAGGCCCGCGCCATCGGTGACCGGCTTCCAGCTAGAGATGCCGACCGGGAGGGCGTCGCCGCAGTCGGCTGGAACCTCGGCGCGATAGGCGCCGGCGCCGGCCGGCTCGGCGGTAAGCCGTACGCGGCAAATCGAGCGGCCCTTGGTCTCCAGCGTCCAGGCCTGGGCGGCGGCGTCCTTCACGGCCAGCGGCACGCCTGCCTGTTCGACGGCGTTTTCGGTCATCCCGTCCTGGGCGAGCGCGGGCATTGCGACGGCGGCCGCGGCGAGCGCGGCCAGCATGAGCGGCGTTTTCATTGCGCGCCTCCTTCGATCATAGCAGAGCATGAACGCATGGACGCCGCCCTGGGCTGCAATCGCAAAGCCCGGCGCGACGAGGAGGACCCTTCGATGGACGTCAGCGAGGCGCTGCGCAAACGGGTGTCGATCCGGGTGTTCAAGCCCGACCCGGTGCCGCTCGAGACCGTCCGCGACATCCTCGACATCGCCCGTTTCGCGCCCTCCGGAGGCAACCTGCAGCCCTGGCGCATCATCGCGGTCGCCGGCGAGGCCCGGCAGGCGGTGATCGACGCGGCCCGCGCTGCGATGGCCACGGGCGGCGGCGGGGAAGGCGACCGGCCCGTCTATCCGGAGAACCTCTGGGAGCCATTCCGGACCCGGCGCTTCAAGGTCGGCGAGGACATGTACGCCCTGCTCGGCATCCCGCGCGAGGACCGGCCCGCCCGCCTCGCCCACCTGGCGCGCAACTACGTCTTCTTCGACGCACCGGTCGGCCTCTTCTTCGTCATCGAGCGCGCCATGGGCCACGGTCAGTGGGCGCATCTGGGCATGCTCATGCAGTCGGTCGCGCTGGCCGCCAGCGAGCGTGGGCTTTCGACCTGCATGCAGGAGGCGTGGGCGAGGGTGCGCGAGGCTCTGGCCGTGCACTTCGCGCTAAGGGCCGAGGAGATGATCTATTGCGGCATGGCGTTGGGCTACGCCGACGAAAGCGCGCCCGTGAACAGCCTCCGCTCCGACCGCGCTCCGCTCGATGAGATCGCCGAGTTCCACGGGTTCTGAAGCGTCGCGTCGATCGCGCCGCCGCTGACGCCGGCAGGCGCCTGTGATACGAGCTTGGCCGACCGCCAACGGCCCTGGATGAGCGCTTGACCTCCGCCGTGGAAGAGACCGAGCCGGGCGGCGCCCGGCTGTCGCATGAACGCTTCCTCGATTTCGAGCGCGGGGTGCTGCAGGACAACATCACCCTGTGCGACGCCAAGTCCGGCGTGTTGCTGGCGTTCAGCGGCGGGATGGTGATCTTCTGCATCGAGACGCTGGTGGCGGCGCACCAGGCGGCGGGGCGCTCGATCTCGCTGACGGAGGTGCTGGCGGCGCTGGCTGGGCTGGCGTTCCTGGTCTCGTGCCACTTCTCGCTGAGTACGGTTGTCCCGCGCCTCCTGCGCCGGCGCGACGATCACATCTTTTGGGAGTCCTCAGTCTTCAAGCTGAGCAGCGAGGCTTATCTGGCGGCGATGGAGGGGCTCGACCGGGAGGCCGAGCGGCGCGACATGCTGCTGCATCTGCACATGCTGGCGGGGATTTGCCGTTCGAAGTTCTGGCACTTCAACTGGGCGATCCGTATCGCCCAACTGGCTTTCGCCCTGCTCGTCGTCGCGGAGCTGTGCCGGCTCCTTGCCTGATGAACTGACCCGCCTACCCGAACCCCAGGTCGATCAGCCAGTCGCCGAAGAGGTCGATCCAGCGGTCGACCGGCGCGGCCTGCTTCACCATGCCGAACCCGTGGCCGCCGCGGCGGAAAATGTGCAACTCGGCCGGGCGGTCGGCGTCCGACCAGTCGCGGTAGAGGCCCTCGACCACCTTGAAGAGGATGAGGTCGTCCTGGGCGATGCAGGTAAACAGCGCCGGCGCGTCGGCTGGAACCGGCCGCGCGTTGGTCTCGCCGCCATAGATCGGGGCGATGAAGTCGAGCGGCGGCCCGCCGGGGTCCATGGCCACGTCGACGGTGAGGAAGGCGCCCGCCGAGAAGCCGATCATGCCGAAGCGCTTTAAGCCGAACTCGCCCGCCCGCTGGCGCGCGGTCTCGAGCGCGCGACGGCCGTCATCCGCGGCGATCTCGCGGCCGAGCGTCAGGAGTTCGTTGCCGGCGAGCAACCCGGCGAGGCTGCGTGGCGCGGTCTTGCCGGTGTACGGCCGGTTCACCCGCTCGGCCGAGCGGACCGCTTCGTCGGCGAACGCCTTCGGATCGCGCGGGCTGGCGGTGACGCGGTACTTGAGCAGGAAGGCGGTGTAGCCGCGCTCGGCCAGCCACTTGGCGATATCGACGCCCTCGTGCTCCCAGGCGAGGATGCGCCAGCCGCCGCCGGGCGCGACGATAACGCCGACGTCGTTCGCCTTCACCGCATCGGGCCGATAGACGGTCAGCGTCGGCTCATCGACGTTGCGCAGCATCGTGGTCACCGGCCCGTCCGGGTAGCCGGCCGACTGGCGGAAGCTCTGCTCGCCGCCGGTTTCCGGAAGGCCGCGCGGGGGCCCGTCGGGCCAGAGGCGGATCACCTCCTCGGCGGTCTTCGTTTCGATGCGGGCGTCGTCGGCCATGGGCGTGCTCCCTTGTCGTCGAAGCCACTCTCGCGCAAACGCTCGGCGCGCGCCAGCAGGAGACGAGCCATGCCCCACCCCGCCCTCAATCCCGGTCACACCGCCGTCGTCACCGGCGCGGCGAGCGGCATCGGCCTCGCAGCCGCCAAGGCCTTCGCGAGGCTGGGGCTGAACGTGGTGATGGCCGACCTGCAGGCCGAATATCTGCACGCCGCGCGCGCCGAGGTCGCCGCCATTTCCGCGCCGCGGCAGGTGGAGAGCGCCGTGGTGGATGTTGCCCGCTTTGAGGATCTGCAGACGCTGCACCGGACGGCGGCCGAGGCCTTCGGCGCCGTCCACGTGCTGATGAACAACGCCGGGGCCGGCCGCAATCCGGGCAAGCCCTGGGAAGGGCTGGACGGCTGGCGGGCGCTCATCGACATCAACCTCTGGGGTCCGATCAACGGCGTGCAGGCCTTCCTGCCGGCGATGCTGGCGTCGGACTCGCCCGGGCTCGTCATAAACACCGGCTCCAAGCAGGGCATCACGCTCCCGCCTGGCAACAGCGCCTACAACGTCTCCAAGGCGGCGTTGAAGGCGTACACCGAGCTCTTGGCGCACGAACTGCGCGGTGCGGCGGGCGAGCGGATCACCGCCCACCTCCTGATCCCCGGCTCGACCTTCACGGGCATGACGGCGCGCTCCGGCCGCGAGAAGCCGCCCGGCGCGTGGACGCCGGAGCAGGTGGCCGACTTCATGTTGGAGAGCCTGGGGCGGGGCGATTTCTACATCCTCTGCCCCGACAATGACGTCACCCGCGCGCTGGACGAAAAGCGCATGGCCTGGATGGCCGGCGACGTGATCGAAAACCGGCCGGCGCTCTCCCGCTGGCACGCCGACCATAAGGACGCCTTCGCCGCCTTCATCCAGGACGGTTGATCTTGCCGGACCGCGCGCGCTCGGCGGCCTTGCGCAGCCGCCCAGATGCGTCAAATTGGCGCGAATCCTGCAAGGGGAGCCCCGGGAGCGGCCACAGCGGCCGGAGCCTGGCGGGACACCGATGAGACGACGCGCGCATTCAACCGGAAGCCTTTACGCGCTCGCCATGGCGATCGAGGCCGCCGCCGCGCGCGACCCATATCCGCGGCTGACCCAGTTCATGCAGGCCCGGGCGGTTCCGGCGCCGGAGCCCTATCCCCGGCTGGCGGGCGTGATGCAGCACCTGGCGGCGCGCGACCTGCAGCTGGCGCTGTGAGCTGCTTCGCCCGCTAGAGCCCCGGGCGCGTCCGGCGGCATCGGCCGATTTTGCCGGGCTCATGGGCGTGCCGCTAGGTCAGGCTGGCCAGCCTGCGGGTTTCGGCCGATCATTGGGCCAGCCCGAAAGGGCCGTCCAAAGGGAGGCCGCGCCATGCGCACCAACGGCATCAACCACCTGGCTCTCGTCTGCCGCGACATGGCCGAGACGGTGGCGTTCTACACAGAGGTACTCGAGATGCCGCTGGTGAAGACCGTGGCGCTGCCGGATGGCGGCCAGCACTTCTTCTTCGACTGTGGCGGCGGCAGCCTGCTCGCCTTCTTCTGGTGGGAGAACGCGCCGGCGGCGGCGCCCGGCGTCGCCTCGGTCGCCGACTTCCCGAGGGCGCCGATGAGCGCCATCGGCTCGATGAACCACGTCGCGTTCACCCTCGAAGAATCCGAGCTCGAAGCCAGTATCAAGCGGTTGCAGGACAAAGGCGTGCGCGTCTCGCCGCCGCAGGTGGTGAACCACGACGACTCCCCCATGGGCGTCTCGCGCGAGATGCACCCGGGCGTCTTCGTCCGCTCGGTCTACTTCACCGACCCGAACGGCATCATGCTGGAGTTCGCCGCGCTCACCCGCAAGCTCGACCGGCCGGAGGACGTCCGCCACGCGCCGGCGCACGCCAAGCAGCCGGCCACCGCGTAGGGGAGGCGGCCATGCCGCGGCTGCGCGAGGTCCCGCGTTCGGAGGTCACCTCGGAAACCGTCCTGCGCTCGTACAATCTCCTCTTCGGCGACCGCGATCCGGTGGCCGAGCCGGGCACTTCCACCGGCACACGGGGCGACTGGTGGACGGTGTTCGCCAACTCACCGGACATCCTCGACCACGCGGTGCGCGGCTTTGGCCTTTACCGCAGCCCGAACCGGCGCATCGACCCGGTGCTGCGTGAGCTCGGCCAGACCAGGGTCGGCTGGGCGACCGGCAGCCAGTTCGTGTTCTCCCAGCACTGCAAGTCGCTGAGGGGCCTGAAGGTCTCCGAGGAGAAGATCGCCGCCGTCGCCAACTGGCAGGTCGCCGATTGCTTCGACGAAAAAGAACGCGCGGTGATGGCCTACGCCGACGGCCTCGCCATGCAGGGCGGGCGGGTGTCCGACGGCGTCTTCGACGCGCTCAAGGCGTTCATGGACGACGAGCAGATCATGGAGCTCACCTACATCATCTGCATGTACGGCATGCACGCGGTGATCAGCCGGGCGCTCCGCCTCGAATACGACGACCGCGACGAGCCCGTGGTCGAGATCGCCGCGCCGGAGAGTTTCGCCGGCCAAGACTTCTTGGACACCGGCCGCAAGGCCTGACGGTCGCGATGCGGCAAGCCGTGGGCTAAGCCGCCGCCTGATCGGCTCCTGAGGCGCCGCATCCTTCTCGCCGCGCGCAGCAACCCGCTGCCCGCTAGCGACAAGGCGGCCCTCACGTGTTTGCCAACAGTCCTTCCGGCGTCGGAGCAACCTGGCCCGGCGCCGACCTGATCGGCGCGCCCCAAGCGCCATCGCCGGCCGCCGTTGGAGCCGCCGCCGGGGCGGGAGTCGACTGGTCAGGCTCAGGCCTGTCGATCGACGCCGACGGCTATCCGTTCCCCCCGACCGAACCTGAAGACCTCCCTTATATCGGCGCGCTCGGCCCCGATATCTGGTCGCGCCTCTACCGCCTGCTCGGCGGGCGGCGGCAATTGGCGACGGCCTCGAGGCCGGACTCCGCTCCGCTGGCTTCCGCCGTCCCCACGCCGACAGCGGTCGACGCCGTGGCCGCGCCGAACGCGTCGCCGGCCGCCCCGGTTGTCGACGGCTGCATCCAAGGACAATCCTGTTATCGTCCTGACCAAGGAGGCACACGCCCGAGTGACAGCAGGCCAGCGCGGGATCGCTGCAAGGACGCAGACACCCCGTGAGAATATCGCAGCGAACGCCCAACTCATGCGCAATCTCCCGCGTTGCCCCGCCGCGTGACATCGCTCAACTGCAGCGCCTTGCGTTGCAGCACGCGCGTAAGCACGGATTCTAGGGCATGGACACGAAGTCGCTCCTTGCAGATCTGCGGGCTTTGCCGACCGACGACAGGTTTCTATTTGAGCTCAACCGACTCGTGGAGCGCTGGAAGGCAGCCGGCATCCGCCAGGAGGCGGTCGAACCAGTTCTTGAGTTCCTCGAAGATGACCCCGATGTCGATCTCGGCACGCCTGGTCCGCTCGTCCACTTCCTCGACGATTGCATCGGCTGTGGGTTTGAGCCCGCGCTATTGGCATCCCTCGCGCGCCGCCCGGTCGCGCACACGACTTGGATGTTGAATCGGCTGCTCAACGTCGAGCGCGATCCGGCGCGCCGACTGAGCTACCTAGCGGCGATGCGTGCCGTCGCAGCGAACCGCACCGCGGAGGAAGCGGTCCGCGAACGCGCGCGTGACTACCTAGACTGGCAGCGGCGCCGCGGATCGACCTGAGGTCGTTCGCCTACGCCGGCTGCAGTTCGCCCGCGGCCAGTTGGTCCCTCAGCACGAACTTTTGGATCTTGCCCGAGCCCGTCAGCGGCCATTCGGTGACCTCGATCCATTGCGCCGGGGTCTTCTGTGGGGCGAGGTGGGCGCGGCAGTGGGCGATGAGGGCGTTGCGGTCGAGCGTGGCGCCGGCGGCCAGGCGGACGAAGCAGGCCACCGTCTCGCCCCAGCGCTCGTCCGGCACGCCGACGACGGCGACTTCGGCGACGTCGCGGTGCTCCAGGAGCACGTTCTCGATCTCGGCGGGGAAGAGGTTCTCGCCGCCGCGGATGATCATCTCCTTCACCCGGCCGGTCACGCGCACGTAGCCGCGCTCGTCCAGGGTTCCGAGGTCGCCGGTGTGCAGCCAGCCGTCGGCGTCGATGGCGGCGGCTGTGGCCTCGGGGTTGTCGTTGTAGCCCAGCATCACGCAGTAGCCGCGGGCGCAGATCTCGCCGACCGCGCCGATCGGGACCACCACGTTCGTGCCCGGGTCCCGGATCGAGATCTCCGTGTGCGCCGAAGGCCGCCCGACCGTGTTGCAGGCGTCGTCGAAGCTGTCCTCGCCCGTCACCTGAGTCACCACCGGCGAGCTCTCGGTCTGGCCGTAGACGACCTGGAAGGGGCAGCCGAACAGGGTGTTGATCTTGCGGATCAACTCCGGCGGCACCATCGAGCCGCCCGAGAGGGCCATGCGCACCTTGAGGTCGCGCGGCTGCGCGCCCTGCGCCTCGGTCATGGCGGTCAGCATGGTCGGCACGCCGAACAGAAGTTGCCCGCCCTCGGCCTCCATCAGGTCCAGCATGCGGTTCGGCTCGAACAGCTTGCAGATGATCATCCGCGCGCCGTGCTGCACCGCGCCCAGCGTCGCGCAAGCGCAGCCGGAGGTGTGGAACATCGGCATGAAATTGAGCAGCGTGTCGCCTGGGCCGACGCCGGCGCAGCCCATCGTGAACCGGGCGTTGTTGGTCAGGCCGAGGTGATGCAGCACCGCGCCCTTGGGAAAGCCGGTCGTGCCCGAGGTGTACTGCACCTGCGCCGGATCGGTGGGACTCACGTCCGGCAAGCGGAGCCGCGGGCCCGCGTAGTCGAACAGAGCTGCGCGATCCTCCATGTCGATCACTTCACGCAGCCCTTTGACGCCCGCCGCGACTTCGGCGGCGATCTCGGCCATCGGGTTGCCGCGGTATTCCTTGACGATGAAGAGGCCGACCGAGCGCGACTGCTCGAGCACGAACTTCAGCTCGCGCGGGCGATAGGCGGGGTTGGCGGTGACCAGCGTCAGGCCGGCCAGCCCCATGGCGAACTCGGCGATCACCCACTCGGGGATGTTGGGCGCCCAGACGCAGATGCGCTCGCCCGGGGCGTAGCGAGTGAGCAGGGCGTGCGCCAGCCGCTCGGCGTCGGCCAGCAGCTCGGCGTAGGTCCAGCTTCGTCCGAGCTCGGCGTTCATGCCCGCCTCCACCAGCGCCACGGCGTCAGGCGTCTTTGCGGCCTGCTCGCGCAGCACGCCGCCGACGGTGGTCTCGCGCACCGGCGGGCCGGCCGGGGCCGGGCAGTAGGACTCGGTCAGCGGCGTCATGACGGCGGCTCCCGGCGAGCTGGAGCCGCCGACTATCGGCGATCCTGCGCCGGCGTCAAACGCGGCGGCGTCAGGCCGCCACGCGCGGCCTTCGCAGACAGCGCCACGTCGGATCAAGCGCTGGTCCGCCGGCGCTCGACTCGGCGGACCCAGTTGTCCAAGCTGGGCCGATGACGGGCGCCATCGTTGTCACCGGCTGCGACGCCAACCACTTCGAGCTGGCGATCGACCTGCTCACCTCGCTGCGTGACGCCCGTGGCCGCGACGTGACAATCGGCTTCATCCATGTCGGCGACGAGGCGTTGCCTCCGGCCATCCGCGACGCCGCCGACCGGGTGGTCCATGTCGCAGACCCGGACCACGAGTCGCGCTCGATCAGAGGCTTTCGGCTCGCCTATCTTGGCGTCAAAGCCCGGCTTCCGGACTACTTTCCGGGGTTCGACACCTATGTCTGGCTGGATGGCGACACCTGGGTTCAGAACGCCGTCGGCCTGGATCACATCGTGAACGCTGCCGGCTATTCCGATCTGTGCGTCCATCCCGAGCGCGATCCGAACTACGACTGGGGCGGCGGGCCAGAGCATTATTTGAAGTTCGTCTACAACGAACTCTACGGAGACGTGGAGGCCGAGCGGTTCGCAGGGGTGGCCAGCTTCAACAGCGGGGTCTTCGGCGCTCGGGCCAGCTCTCCGCTCTGGCCCCTATGGCCGGCTGAACTGGATGCGCTGCGGCTGCGATGGGCCGGGGCGGACGTCCACTTCTCCGACCAGATTCCGATGCACCGGCTCGTCGCATCGCATCAGATTGCGATCACGCCGTTGCGCTCGGTGAACAACTGGTTGTGCTTTTGTTGCCTTCCGGCCGTCAACCTTCAGCGTCGCAAGCTGCACGCGCCAACCTATCCGTTCGAGGAGATCAACATTGTCCACCTGATCGGCGATACGAAGGATCGTCGGTTCCGCCTGGGCGACAGCGAGCGCGAGATCACGCTGCGTTATCGCGACATCAGGGCGCTGTTTGCCGAGCCGGCCGACGCTTGAACGGCTGCGCCAGGCGGCGCATGCAGGGGCGGGTCGGGAGGAACGTCCGTCATGGCGGTAACAAAGGCGATCGCCGCGCCGCCGGCCCGTGGCGCGAATCCGCCCAGGCTCTGGCTCCTCGCCGTCTTCGCCGGGATCATCGGGCTGTATGGCCTGTCGTATCTCGCCGGCCACCCCGCACCGCCAGGCCCGGCGACCAACCACGCCGGCCGGGCGTGGCTCGTGTTGCACGCGGCGTCGGCCGGGTCGGCGCTGCTCATCGGCCCCTGGCAGTTCTTCGCCACGGCGCCGTGGCGCCGCAGGGTCTGGCACCGCTGGATGGGGCGCGCCTACGTCGTCTTCTGCATCACGGGCGGGCTCGCCGGCATGATGCTGGCGCTGAACGCGAGCTCAGGCGACTTCGCGCGGGCGGGCTTCGGTCTTCTGGCGGCGCTCTGGCTGACGACGACGGTGCTGGCCTGGCTGGCGGCGCGCCGCGGCGACTATCTCAGCCACCGGCGCTGGATGATCCGCTCCTTCGCGCTGGCCTTCGCGGCGGTCACACTCCGCCTGGAGCTGCTGGCGACGCTGATCCCGCACGTCAGCTTCTTCGCCTTCTATCCGTGGACGGCCTGGATCTCGTGGATCCCCAACCTGATCGTGGCCGACGTCTGGCTCCGCACCCACGGCCCGGACCCTAGGTTCGAGGCCTAGGTCACCTTCGTCCGCGTCGCCGCTTCCGGCAGGTCGGAGCCGAAGGCGCGCTGGAAGAACTCGGCCACGGTCGGCCGTTCCAACTCGTCGCACTTGTTCAGGAACGTCAGCCTGAAGCCGAGCGCGATGTCGCCGTTGAAGATTTCGGCGTTCTGCGCCCAGGTGATGACGGTCCTGGGGCTCATGACGGTCGAGATGTCGCCGTTCATGAAGGCGTTGCGCGTCATGTCCGCGGTGCGCACCATGGCCGCGATCGTCCGCTTGCCAGCCGGGTTGTCGTAGTGCGGGTTCTTCGCCAGCACGATCTCGTTCTCCACGTCGTGGGCGAGATAATTGAGCGTGGTGACCATCGACCAACGGTCCATCTGGCCCTGATTGATCTGCTGGGTGCCGTGGTAGAGCCCGGTCGTGTCCCCCAGCCCGATCGTGTTGGTGGTCGAGAAGAGGCGGAAGTAGGGGTTGGCCCGGATCACCCGGTTCTGGTCGAGCAGCGTGAGCCGGCCGCCCGCCTCCAGCACCCGCTGGATCACGAACATCACGTCCGGCCGCCCGGCGTCGTATTCATCGAAGGTGAGCAGGATCGGGCGCTGCAGCGCCCAGGGCAGCATGCCTTCGCGGAACTCGGTGACCTGCTTGCCGTCCTTCAGGACGATGGCGTCCTTGCCGACCAGGTCGATCCGCGACACGTGGCTGTCGAGGTTCACCCGGATCATCGGCCAGTTCAGGCGCGCGGCCACCTGTTCGATGTGCGTCGACTTGCCGGTGCCGTGATAGCCCTGGATCATCACGCGACGATCGAAGGCGAGGCCGGCGCAGATGGCGAGCGTCGTCTCCGGATCGAAGCGGTACGCATCGTCCAGGTCGGGAACGTGCGGGTCGCGCTCGACGAACCGAGGCACCAACATGTCGGAATCGACGCCGAGCGCGTCACGCACCGAGACCTTCTCGGTGGGGACCAGCGTCAGCAGTCTGTCTTCGGGTTCTTTGGTCAGGGCAGCCATGGCGGGGGACGGATTAGCGGTTTCCCGCTGCATTGCAAACGGCTTGCGCGCCGTGCCGCAGCGGAAGCTCAGGCGAGCTTGGCCTTGCGCAGCGTCTGATAGGCCTTGATCACCCGCTGAAGCTTGTGCTCGGCCGAGCGGTCGCCGCCGTTGGAGTCCGGGTGGCAGCGCTTGACGAGCTCGATGTAGCGGGCGCGGATCTGTCGCGGCTCGGCTGTCGCATCCATGTCGAGGTCGATCAGCGCCTGCCGCTCGAGCCGCCCCAGCCGCTTTTCCTGCGCCGATTGCTCGGCGCGCCGGCGCGCGGCGGCGAAGAGGCCGAACGGATCGGCGAAGACGCGTTCGCTCGCCCCGCGGGCGGCCATCGCTTCGCGCGAGCGGCGCGAGGCCTGGAACGACCACGTCGGCCGCTCCCCGGTCGCGGCCCGCGCCTGCCAGGCGCGGATCTGCCCCTCGTTCATGCCGGCGAAGAAGTCCCAGCTGCGATTGTACTCGGCCGCATGGGCCGTGCAGAACCAGTAGTGCTCGTCGGTGATGTCGCGCGACTTCGGCGCGCGCGTGGCCGCCGGACGGCGGCAGCCGGGGTGGTCGCACCCCCGCTCACCGTCCTTCAGCTCCGCTGTCGCCTCGTCCGGCGCGGGCGGGCGCACGCGGATATCGACGAACTTGGGCTTGTATTGAAACGTCGCGGCCATGGGTCGAAGTATGCGGTGGAAGCGTTCGCTTTCAAGAATTGACAGTCGAGAATTTGGAGACGACCCTAATGGGCGCCGTCAGTGATTTGATCCGCGACAAGCTGGAAGCGGCCTTCACCCCCGACGTTCTGGAAATCGAGGACGACAGCGCCCGCCACGCGGGCCACGGCGGCGCGCGGCCGGGCGGGGAAACGCACTTCAACGTGGTGATCGTAACGCCCGCATTCACGGGTTTGAGCCTCGTTCAGCGCCAGCGCGTGATTCACGCCGTGCTCGCCGACGAGCTCGAAGGCAAGGTTCACGCCCTCTCGATCCGCGCGCTCGCGCCCGGCGAGGGGTGAGACGCCCGATCCCCGAATGCCTGAGGGCGTCGAGGATCGGGGCTCCTTGAAAGGCTTTAGGCGCTGGCCAGCTGGCCGGCGGCCAACTTGCCGCTGCGGCTGTCCTTCTCCAGCTCGTAGCTGATCTTCTGGCCTTCGTTGAGCGAGCCGAGACCCGCGCGTTCGACGGCCGAGATGTGAACGAAAACGTCGTTTCCGCCAGCGTCCGGCTGGATGAAACCATAGCCCTTTTGGGCGTTAAACCACTTCACGGTTCCAGTAGGCATAGTCTTGATTTTCCAGTCTTAGTTTCCACGCGCCGCGCCAGTCGGCGACACGATCAAATTTCGAAGAGGGTCGAGGCGGGTCCGAAGGCTTGGTCGATGGCAAGCGTGGATGACAGCCGAACCAAAACGAGTTTCGACGGCGGCGAAGTCGCACACATCGCCGCTGATCGCAAACATTTTTCGGCCCGGCGACGCCCGCCTCGTCCGTGTCGGACTAGGACGGACTGACGACGGCAACCTTCGGAAAGTAGGTTTGGACGCGTCGCGGATCCCGCGTGATCAGAGTGAGGCCTTCGATCGCGGCGTGGGCGCCGATGTAGAAGTCGGGCATGGGCGATGCTCGTGCGCCGCCGGCTCTGCGGTAGGCGAGAAAGGCCCGCCCGGCCAGGAAGCCCGCCTCGAACGGGAGAGGCCGCCGGCGAACGCCGAGTGCGTCGAGCGCGGCGTCCAAGGTTTCGATCGTATCGTAGGCGACCGAGAGCTCAGCATAGATGATCGGGTTGATCGCAACCTCGCCGGTCCGCATCGCCGTTGCGAGGGCCTGGCGCGACCACGCCTGCCAGGCGGGGCTTACATTGGCGAGGTCGATCAGGACGTTGGTGTCGACCAGGAACACCGCTGTTCAGTCGTCATCGCGCAACAAGGCCATCAACTCTTCCGTCGTGCGTCGGCGGTTCCCGCTGCCGACGAACGCTTCGATGCGCTTGTCGATGGCGTCCCGTTTGCGCGGGTCGGCCTTCCGCACCTGAACGACGCCGTCCGCGAAAACGACGTCGACGTCCGTGCCCGGCATGAGCCCGGCCCGTTCTCGAACGCGCTGTGGGATCGTGAGTTGGCCCTTCGAGGTGATCCGCATCGCACATTCTTACCACAGACAGTAAGAATACTCAAACGCCGCCCGCGGTTTCGTCCAGCGGCGGGGAGACTTTCAGGGCGGTGATCTGGTTGCGGGCGCGGCGCAGCACCTGGAAGCGGTGGCGGTGGAAGATGAAGGTCTGGCCCACCTCCGGGATCGCCTGCGCCTCGTGGATGACCAGGCCGGCCACGGTCACCGCGTCCTCGTCCGGCAGGTCCCAGTCCATGGCCCGGTTCAGGTCGCGAATGGTCACGCCGCCGTCCACGTTGGCCGACCCGTCGGGCTGACGGCGGACGCCCTCCGCGACCAGATCGTGCTCGTCCTCGATCTCGCCGACGATCTCTTCGATGATGTCCTCCAGCGTCACCAGGCCCTGCAGCGCGCCGTATTCGTCGACAACCAGCGCGAAATGGGAGCGTCGTTTGCGAAACGCATTCAGCTGGTCCTTCAGCTTCGTCGTGTCGGGGATGAACCAGGGCTCGCGGCAAAGCGAAGCGATGTCGAGCGCATCGACCGTGGCCGCGCCGGCCACCGCCCGCAGCAGGTCCTTGGCGTGCAGCACGCCGACGATGTTCTCCGCTTCGCCGCGATAAAGCGGGATTCGCGTGTGGGGCGCCGCCAACGCCTCGCGGATCAGCTCCGCGGGCGGCAGGTCGGCATCGAGCATGGCGATCGACTTGCGGTGCACCATGATCTCCGCAACGTCCATGTCGGAGAGGTCGAGCACGCCGCCCAGCATGCGCCGATCGCCGCTTTCGACGACGCCGCCGGCGTGGTGGTACTCGACCGCGCCGCGAATCTCCTCGTGCGCCTCGGCCGTGCCCGCGACGGCCGACACGTTCACCCCGAACAGCCGCAGCGTCATGCCGACGAACCACTGCACGGTCTTCACGGCGGGGCTGAACACGAAGACGGCCAGCTCGGTCGGCCCGGACAGCCAGCGGGCCACGTCGTCGGCGCGGAGGATCGCCAGCGTCTTGGGCAGCACCTCGGCGAAGACCAGCACCAGCACGGTCATCACGCCGGTGGCGATGGCGACGCCCAGGCCGCCGTGGAAGGTCTGCTCAAGAACCTCGGTGACGATCGCCGAGGCGAGGATGTTGATCAGGTTGTTGCCGAGGAGGACCGAGCCGATCATCCGCTCGCGGTCGCCGATCAGGCGGTTGACGCGCATGGCGGCGCGGTCGCCGTCGCGCTCGAGCTGGTGCATGCGCCCGCGGCTCGCGCCCGTCAGCGACGTCTCCGCGGCGGAAAACAGCCCAGAGATCGCGAGCAGGCCCACGATCACCGGGGCGACGGCCAGGAGCTCTGCGATCATGGTCAGGCGCCTTCTTGGCTGAGAAAGTCCTCAAGGCGCCGCACGTCGGCGTCGCGTGCGACGAACGCCTCGCCGATACGGCGGGGCAGGATGAGGGTGATGTGGCCGCCCTTGGCCTTCTTGTCCTGCAGCATGTGGCCGACCAGGGACTGCGCCTTGAACCTGCGACCGCCGACGTCGGCCAGATGGACCGGCAGCTTCGCCGCGGTCAGGGCGCGCTCGACCCGTTCCGCATCCTCCGCCGTGCAGAGGCGCTCGTGGACCGCGAAGCGGAACGCCAGCGCGCAGCCCAGCGCCACGGCCTCGCCGTGCAGCAGCACGTCGCTGAACGCGAGCTCCGCCTCGAGCGCATGGCCGAACGTGTGGCCGAGGTTGAGCAGCGCGCGGCGGCCTTCCTCGCGCTCGTCCTCGGCGACGATCTCGGCCTTCATCTCCACCGCGCGGCCGACGGCGTGGGTGAGGGCGGCCGCATCGCGGGCAAGCACGGCCGCCCCGTTCGCCTCCAGCCACGCAAAGAAGGCCGCGTCGCCCAGCATCCCGTACTTGATCGTCTCGGCGTACCCGCAGCGCATCTCGCGATCGGGCAGGGTGGCCAGCACGTCCAGGTCGGCCAGCACCAGCCGCGGCTGATGAAAGGCGCCGATCAGGTTTTTGCCCTGGCGGGCGTCGATCGCGGTCTTGCCGCCGACTGACGAGTCGACCTGGGCCAGGAACGTCGTCGGGATCTGTACGAAGTCGATGCCGCGCTTGTAGATCGCCGCGGCGAAGCCGGCGAGGTCGCCCACCACGCCCCCGCCCAGCGCCACGATCAGGTCGCCGCGTTCGAGCTGGCAGTCCAGCAACCGGTCGAGGAGGTCCTCGAGCCCATCGAAGCTCTTGGACGCTTCACCCGGCGGGATGACCAGCATGGTGGTCCGAACGCCGGCGCCGTTCAGCGAGGCGAGCAGCCGCTCGCCGTGCAGGTCCGCGACCGTTTCGTCGACAACCACGGCCGCGCGTCCGCCCTTGGCCAGCGGCGCGACGCGCGCGCCCACGGCGTCGATGAGGCCCGTGCCGATGACCACGTCATAAGCGCGTGAGCCGAGCCCGACCCTGATCGTCGAGGTCATGAGGGCGAAACGCTTTGCTCGGCGCGCAGCGTCAGCGCCTGGATGATCGCCTCCACGGTCGCCTGATGCGCCGCCTCGCCGCTCTCCACGGTGATGTCGGCCAGCGCGTAGATCGGGTAGCGCTCGGCCGCCAGCCGCTCCAGCACGACGCGCGGATCCTCGTCGCCGGCCAGCAGGGGGCGGTCGCTCCGGCGCGACACGCGGCGCAGGATCACCTCCATGTCCGCCTTCAGCCAGACGCTGACCGCCTTCTTGCCAATGAGGGCGCGGGTTTCCGGGTTCATGAACGCGCCGCCGCCGGTGGCCAGCACGTGCGGCGGCTCGTCCAACAGCCGCGCGATCACCCGCCGCTCTCCGTCGCGGAAGGCGGCCTCGCCCAGCTCCTCGAAGATGTCGGGAATGGAACGGGCGGCGGCGCGCTCCACCTCCTCGTCGGCGTCGCGGAACGGCAGATTAAGCGCATGCGCGAGCCGGCGGCCGATGCTCGACTTGCCCGCGCCCATCAGGCCGACGAGGGCGATCGTGCGTTCGCGAAGGGCGGGCTCGACGCTCATCGCGCGCACCCCGCCCCGCGCGGGTCCGCGCATGTGTGGCGCTTGATCATCGTCCCTGGCGCTTTACACGAGGATCAGGATACGCGCCATGATCGGGGGTGTCGGGCGCGCGCGACGCTGCGAGAAGGAACAGTGCGATCGACGGTCGGAGACGAACGCTGAGAGGGACCGTCGCGGCCCTGGCCGCGGCGCTCGTCGGCCTCGGCGCTCCAGCGCTGGCCCAGGACCAGCCGCCGCCCGCCGACCACGCCCCGCCACCCGCGGGCGACCTCCCGGCGCCAGACGCGGGCCAGACGGTCGCGCCGCCGCTGCCGGTGCAGGAGCAGCCTCTGACGCCGCTCGACATCTTCTCGACCGGCCGCGACACCGGGCTCGGGCCCGACCTCTGGAAAGGCGCCTCCGCCGATCTCGCGCGGGCCGTCATCCCGAGCCTCGTCGACCATCCGCTGTCGCCGGCCGCCGCCGCGCTGGCGCGCCGGGTGCTGGCCGCGGCCGCGACCGCGCCCGCCGGCGCGGGGGCCGATGCCACCCTCGGCGCCGCCCGCGCCCGCGCGCTGCTGGCGCTCGGCGACGCCGAAACCGCGACCATGATCCTCGACCATGCCGCGAACGTCGCGCAGAACGCCGCGCTGGCCGAGACGGCGGCGGAAGCGGCGCTGATCAACGACGAGGACGACAAGGCCTGCGCCATCGGCGAGGCGCTGGCGGTCGATCGCGACGCCGCCTACTGGCTGCGCCTGCGGGCCTTCTGCCAGGCGCGCGCCGGCAAGCCCGCGGCCCAGCTCACCTTCAGCCTCGCCCAGGAGCAGGGGAAGGATCCGGTCTTCGCCCGCATGCTGCCGGTGATCATCGCCGGGGCCGGCGATCCCGGTCCAGCTTCGCTGCGGAACGGGCTCGACTACGCCATGTCGCGCAACCTCAAGCTGGACCTCGGTCCGGCGCTCGCCGACGCCGCTCCGCCGATCGCCGCCCGGCTTGCAGTGGCGCCCGAGGCTGCCGCCGCGCCCCCGGCCGAGGCCGATGTCCTGGCCGCCCTCCGCGCCGCCAAGACCCCGACCGCCTATGCCGCCGCCGCCAGGCTCGCTCTGCCAGGCATCGTCCAGCTGGTGCAGGCCAAGGGCGCGCTGGCCAACCCGGTGCAGTTGGCGACCGCCGCGCTCGCCGCGCACGATCCGGCGACCGCCCAGGCGATCCGCACGTCACTCACGGCCGACAGCGTCCCCGGCGCCAGCCCGACCGACCTCGCCATCCTCGATGCCGCGCTCGCGGTGGCCGGCGGCCAGGCGGATGCGCCGAGCCTCGATCGGCTGATCGAGCGCGGCGGGGCGGGCGACGCGAAGGAGGCCGCGCGGGCGCAACAGGCCGCGGCCTTCGTCCTCGCACTCGGCTGGCCCGTGGACCCCTCGGCCTTCGCCGCCTTCGCCGACTTCAACCTCGGCCGCGCCCAGGCCGCCCCCGCCCGTCTCGTGGCGCTCGACTCCGCCGCCGACCGCGCGGTGGTCGGCGATGCGGCGCTGCTCGCGCTCGCCATCGCCGAAGCCGGCGGCGAGGCCGGCCCTTCGGCGGGCGACCGCGCCCAGATCATCCGCGCCCTCGACCGCGCCGGCCTGAAGACCGACGCCCGCGGTCTCGCCATCGAGGGCCTGATCGATCTGGAGAGCCGCTGATGGCCGCGGCGGGCTGGGTCGAGGCCTTCCTCGAGATGCTGGCGGTCGAGCGCGCCGCCGCCCGCAACACGCTCACGGCGTATGAAAAGGATCTGGCCGACGCCGGCGTCTTCCTGGCCAGCCGCCGGCGCGACCTGACCGACGCCTCGCTCGAGGACATCGAGGCCTACTTCCGCTCGCTCGGCGAACGGGGGCTCTCGGCCGCCACGGCGGCGCGGCGCCGCGCCGCCGTTCGCGGCCTCTACCGCTTCGCGTTGGGCGAAGGCTGGCGCGACGACGACCCCTCCCGCCGTGTCGAGGCGCCGAAGCAGGGCAGGCCGCTGCCGCACGTGCTCACTCGCGCCGAGATGGACCGACTGATCGCCGCCGCCGCGGCCAAGGACGGGGCGGCGGGTTTGCGCCTCGCCTGCATGGTCGAGCTGCTCTACGCGTCGGGCTTGCGCATCTCCGAGCTGCTCGCCTTGCCGCTGGCCGCGGTCGCCGGCGATCCGGCCTACCTGATCGTCAGGGGCAAGGGCGGCAAGGAGCGGCTGGCGCCGCTGAACGAGCCCGCGCGGGCCGCCATCAAGACCTATCTGCCGGCGCGCAAGACCTTCCTGCCCAAGGGCGCGAAGGAGAGCCCCTGGCTTTTCCCCTCGCGTGGCGCGGGCGGACGTCTCAGCGCCCGCCGCTTCGCCCAGCTGCTCGCCGAAGCCGCCGCGGCGGCCGGTGTCGATCCGGCCAAGATCAGCCCGCACGGGCTTCGCCACGCCTTCGCCACCCACCTGCTCGAGGGGGGCGCTGACCTGCGCGTGGTGCAGAAGCTGCTCGGCCACGCGGACATCGCGACGACCCAGATCTATACGCACGTCGCCCAGGATCGCCTGCGCGCGGCAGTGGAGAGCGCGCACCCCCTAGCCAGGCGCGGCCGCGTCAAGCCGGCCGGATGAGCTCGTCCTCCGGCAGGATGTCCTCTGGCTCGAGCTCAGGCAGGCGTTCGATCGCCTCGTAGAGCGGGGCGAAGTCGGTCTCGACCGTCTGGCGGAGCAGGGTCTCGAAGCTCGGGATCACGAAATAGGCCGCCTGGAAGGCATCGATCTTGTAGCGCGTGCGCATGACGCGTTTCAGGTCGAAGCCGATCCGGTGCGGCTTGGCGTCCTCCAGCGCATAGATCGACTCGCCGTGGCTGGAGACGATGCCGGCGCCGTAGATCTTCAGGCTCCCGCCGTCGCGGATCAGGCCGAACTCGACGGTGTACCAGTAAAGCCGCGCCAGCTTTTCCAGCGCGCCCAGGTGGGCGGCGCGCAGGCCCCCTTCGCCGTAGGCCTGCATGTAGTCGGCGAACACCGGGTTCGCGAGCAGCGGCACATGGCCAAACACGTCATGAAAGACGTCCGGCTCGCGCAGATAGTCCAGCTGGTCGGCGCGGCGGATGAACTGGCCGGCGACGAAGCGCCGGTTCGCCAGGTGCTCGAAGAAAACCGCGTCGGGCACGAGGCCCGGCACGGCGGCCACCGTCCAGCCGGTGCGGGCCTTAAGGTGCGCGTTCAGTTCGTCGAAGTCGGGGATGCCGGGCTTCGAGAGTTTCAGGACATCCAGCCCTTCGAGGAAGGCCGGGACGACGCGGCCTGGCAGCTGCGCCGATTGGCGCGCGAACAGGAGATCCCAGCGCGCGTGCTCTTCGGCGGTATAGGCCGCCCAGTTCTGCGGGATGGTCCAGTCGGCCGCGGCGCCCGGCGGCGGCGTGTCGAACGCGTGGGAAAGGCCCGCCTTCATCGGACGGCCTCCACCCGTTGGCGGATCGAACCGAAAAGCGATCGGCCGCGCTCGTCGCGCATCTCGATCTCGACCACGTCGCCGTCTTTCAGGAACGGCGTCTGGGGCGCGCCGCAGCGGATCGTCTCGACCGATCTCTGTTCCGCGATACAGGCGTAGCCCGCGCCGCCATCGGCGACCGGCAGCCCCGGCCCGCCGTCGGCGCCCTTGTTGGACACCGTGCCCGAGCCCACGATCGTACCGGCCGCCAGAGCGCGGGTCTTGGCCGCGTGCGCGATCAGCCGCCCAAAGTCGAAGGTCATCTCCTCTCCCGCGTCGGGCCGCCCGAACGCGCTGTCGTTCAGCGAAACCAGGACCGGGCGATGCAGCTTTCCGTCCCGCCAGGCGTCGCCCAGCTCGTCGGGCGTCGCCGCGACCGGCGCGAACGCCGACGCCGGCTTCGACTGGAAGAAGCCGAACGACTTTGCGAGTTCGGCCGGGATCAGGTTGCGCAACGAAACGTCGTTCACGAGTGTGACCAGTCGAATCGCCGCCAACGCCTCGTCGCGCCCGGCGCCCACGCCGACGTCGCCGGTGATCACCGCGACCTCGGCCTCGAAGTCCAGCCCCCATGCGTCGTCGGCCAGCGGAATCGGATCGGTGGGCGCCAGGAAGCCGTCTGAGCCGCCCTGGTACATCAGGGGGTCGGTCCAGAAGCTCGCCGGCATGTCGGCGCCGCGCGCCCGGCGCACCAGCTCGACGTGGTTCACATAGGCCGAACCGTCCGCCCACTGATAAGCGCGCGGCAGCGGGCTTGCCGCCTCAGCCGGGTCGAACGGCTGGCCTGCCTCGCGCCGGTCCTCCAGCTGCTCGGCCAGCGCCCTCAGCGCCGGCGCGACGGCCACCCAATCGTCAAGCGCCACCTGCAGCGTCGGAGCAATCGATCCGGCGTCCGCACAGCGTCCAAGATCGCGCGAGACGACGACCAATCGTCCGTCGCGACCGCCTTTCAGCGAGGCGAGCTTCACGAGCCCTTCCAGCTGTCGACGTAGCCGGTGTCCTCGACTGGCGTCGCGTCCGGGCCGACCTCGAGCGGGTCGCGCGCGTCGACCATCACCGCGTATTCGTCCGTGGCCGGCTTCGGTTGGATCAGCATGGTCTTCAGCGCCTTCGGGTGCGGCCCGTGGGTGAAGCCCGACGGGTGGAAGGTCATCATCCCGGCCTTGATGTTGTCACGGCTGAAGAAGTCGCCGGCGTGGTAGAAGAGCACCTCGTCGAAATCATCGTTGTTGTGGAAGAACGGGACCTTCAACGCGCCCGGGTCGGTCTCGAAAGGCCGCGGCGCGAAGGTGGCGACGACGAACCGGTCGGCGACGAAGGTCGAATGCACGCTGGGCGGCAGGTGGTAGCGGGCGCTGGCGACCGGCCTGAGGTCCTTCACGTTTAGCCGCACCGGCGAGAGCTCGCCGTGCCAGCCGACCGCGTCCAGCGGATTGTACGGATAGGTCGCGACGGAGACCTCGCCGCGTTTCTTGATCTGCACGGCAAACTCGCCGGTCATCGCCTGGTGGGCGCGGAAGGCCTCGTCCATCTCCGGGCTGTCCAGCATCGCCGGGTCGAACAGCGCGTGGCCGCCCAGAAGGCCCTTCTCCGGCAGGCTGAGGTGGCCGTTGGTCGCCTGGATCATCAGCACGCTGGCCGGCTCGGCCGGCGCCAGGCGCCACATCGCGCCGCGCGGCAAATAGAGATAGTCGCCGGCGTGGAAAGCGATCCGGCCCCAGTCGCAGAAGAGATCGCCAGATCCTTCGTGCACGAACAGAAGCTGGTCGCCGTCGGCGTTGCGAGCGAGCGCGGTCAGCGGACCGTCCGGTTTCCAGAAGCGCATCTCCAGCGCCGCGTTCGACAGCACGACCGGCGCGTCCCAGGGCGAGGCCTCGCTGGCGTTCAGCCGCGTCAGGTCGAAGGCGCGGGGCCGCAAAGGGCCCTCGAAGCGCGTCCAGCCGGTCGGCGGCCTCGGGTGATGCATGAAGGCCGCCGGGCCGTAGAAGCCCTCCTTCGAGATTTCCCGCTCGAACGTGCCTTCCGGCATGTCCGCATGCGCCTGCCGCGAATGCTTGCCCCCCGCGCCGCGGACGGGAATGCCGATCGGTTTGGCCGTCACGCCTTGGCCCCCAGAACGCCGCGGCGGACCTGGTCGCGCTCGAGAGACTCGAACAGCGCCTGGAAATTGCCCTCGCCGAAGCCCTCGTTGCCCTTCCGCTGGATGATCTCGAAGAAGATGGGCCCGATCAGGTTCTCGGTGAAGATCTGCAACAGCAGACCCTGGCCCTCGCGCGGGGCGCCGTCGATGAGGATGCGGTTGGCGCGCAACCGTTCGACGTCCTCGCCGTGGCCGGGGACGCGCTGGTCGATCATGTCGAAATAGCTTTCCGGGGTGTCCTGAAAACGCACGCCCCGCGCACGCATCGCCTCGACGGTGGCGAAGATGTCGTCGGTGGCCAGCGCGACGTGCTGGATGCCCTCGCCATGATAGTCGCGGAGGAACTCCTCGATCTGCGACTGGTCGTCCTGGCTCTCGTTCAGGGGGATGCGGATCTTGCCGTCCGGGCTGGTCATCGCCTGCGACACCAAACCGGTCTGCTCGCCTTCGATGTCGAAGTGGCGGATTTCGCGGAAGTTGAAGACGCGCTGATAGAAGTCGGCCCAGTGAGCCATCCGTCCACGGAACACGTTGTGCGTCAGATGGTCGATGTGGGTCAGGCCGACGCCGTCGGGCCGCGACGCATCGGCGAGCGGGACGAAGTCGACGTCGTAGATCGCCTGCGCGCCGTAGCGATCGACCAGATAGAGATTCGAGCCGCCGATCCCCTCGATGGCGGGGATGTTCAGCTCCATCGGTCCCACCGGCCCCTGGATCGGCGTGGCGCCGCGCTCGACAGCCAGGTTCAGCGCCTTGCCGGCGTCGTGCACACGGAAGGCCATCGCGTTCGCCGACGGCCCGTGAATCTTGCGAAAGTCGGCCGGCTGCCCGGACGGCTCCATGTTGAGGATGAAGTTCACGTCGCCCTGCGCGAACCGCAGCACGGTTTTCGACCGGTGCCGCGCGATCGCGGCAAAGCCCATGGTCTCGAAGACCGCTTTCAGCCGTTCCGGGTCGGGGGCGGTGAACTCGACGAACTCGAAGCCGTCGGTCCCAAGGGGGTTCTCGAATAGGTCCGCCATTCCGCTCTCCCGTCCGCACGACACGATAACGCGAGTCGAGGGGTGCATCGTTGCGTTGTCGGCTTGAGTGACGATCAGATCGGCATATTCTGCCATCTAAGATCGTAATTTCGAGGAAAAATGCCAGAACTATCCGAGGTCGACCTCCGCATCCTTCGCGCCCTCCAGGCCGACGGGCGGCTCACCAATGTCGAGCTGGCCGAGCGCGTCGGCCTCTCGCCCAGCCCCTGCCTGCGGCGCGTGAAGCAGTTGGAGGCGCGCGGCCTCATCAAGGGCTACGTCGCGCTGCTCGACCGCCGTGCGATCGGGCTCGGCGTCATGGCCTTCGTCGAGGTGCAGGTGGAGCGCAACAGCGAGACCGCGGCCGAGGCGTTCACCGCTGCGCTGAAGCGCGAAGGCGCCGTCGTCGCCTGCTACGCGATGACCGGCCCGTACGACTACCTGCTGCAGGTGGTCACGCCGACCCTGGACGACTATGCCGACTTCGCCATGCAGCGGCTCTTGAAGATGCCCGGCGTGAAGGACGTCCGCTCCAGCTTCGCGCTGGAGGCGGCGAAGGAGTCGACGGCGTTGCCGCTCGAGCATCTGGGGAGGCGCGGATGACCTGGACCCTGCACAGCATGTGGCGGGCGACCGCGCCCTACCGGGTGCGTATCGCGCTCAACCTCAAGGGCCTGGCATACGAGTACGCGCCGGTCGACCTCACCGGCGGCCAGCAACGCGGCGAGACCTACCGCGCCATCAACCCCCAGGGCCTCGTGCCGGCGCTCGACGTGGGCGAACGCGTGCTCACCCAGAGCCTCGCCATCCTCGAGTGGCTGGAGGAGACGCACCCCGAGCCCGCGCTCCTGCCGCGCGACCCGTTCGACCGCGCCGCCGTGCGCGCCATGGCCGAGGTCGTGGCCTGCGACATTCACCCGCTCAACAACCTCCGTGTGCTGCAGGCGCTGGCGGGGCTCGGCCATGCCATGGGCGGCGAGGCGCAGACGGCCTGGATTCACCGTTGGATGGGCGCCGGCTTCGACGCCATCGAGCCGATGATCGCCCGCTACGGTGGCGGCTTTTCGTTCGGGCCGACGCCGGGCTTCGCCGACTGCTTCCTGGTCCCGCAGACCTACTCCGCCCAGCGCTTCGCTCTCGACCTTGCGCCCTGGCCCGCGATCGCGGGCGTCGCCGCCCGGGCGGCCGAACACCCGGCGTTTCAGGCTGCTCACCCCGACCGCCAGCCCGACGCGCCGGTCCGCTGAACCTCGCCTCGGCTTGCGATGGCGGCGGCCCAAGCCGTAAGCTGGGCTGACCACGCATTTCATAAGCGATTGAAGGGAACGAGAACGATGGGTTTGCTCGACGGGAAGGTGGTGCTGGTGACCGGCGGCGGGCGCGGCATCGGCCGCGAAACCGCCATCATCGCGGCCAGGCACGGCGCCAAGGTGCTGGTGAACGACCTCGGCGGCGACATTCACGGCCAGGGCGCGGACAAGGCGCCGGCGCAGGAGGTGGTCGACACGATCAAGTCGGCCGGCGGCGAGGCGATCGCCAACACCGAGAGCGTCACCGATCTCGCGGCGGTCAATCGAATGATGCAACAGGCGATGGAGACCTTTGGCGGCCTGCACGCCATCGCCAACCCGGCCGGCATCCTTCGCGATCGCATGGCCCACAACATGACCGAGGAGGAGTGGGACCAGATCATGACCGTCCACCTGCGCGGTCACTTCAACGTCGTGCGCGCCTCGATCAACCATTTCCGCAGCCAGCAGGACGGCTGCTACCTGATGTTCTCCTCGACCTCGGGGCTGATCGGCAACATCGGCCAGGCCAACTACGGCGCGGCCAAGATGGGCATCGCCGCCTTCTCGCGCATCATCGCCATGGAAGGCGCGCGCAACAACGTGCGCTCGAACGCGATCGCGCCGGGCGCCGCCACGCGCATGACCGATTCCGTGCCGCGCGACGAGGAGGCGGCCAAGCGCCGCGAGGCGATGCGCGAGGTGCAGAGCCCAATCCGCCCGGCCGAGCTCACGGTCGCCCTCATGACCGATGCGGCCAAGCACATCTCCGGCCAGATCTTCGGCGCCGGCGGCTACAATCTCTCGGTCTTCTCGCAACCGCGGCCGATCGAAACCTTCTCCCGCGAGGGCGGCTGGGACGTCGCCGGCATCCTCAAGGACTTCTTCCCCCGCGCCGAGAAGCTCTACACCCCGCTCGCCCGCACCGCGCCCGCGGCGCCCACGCCGGTCCCCGTAAGCTAGCGCCGGCTTAGGGCTGGGCGAAGAAGCTCGTCAGCGCGGCGGCGGTTCGCCGCATCGCGTCGTCATAGGCGGCGCGGTCGTAGTGGCTCCCGTCGATGACGAAGTCGTGGTCGACGCCCGGATAGACCGTCAGCGTGAACGACTTGCCGGCCGCCGCCGCGGCCGTCGCGATCACCTGGGCCTTTGCGGCGAGACAGCAGCCGTCGCGATAGTTGTCCGCGCCGCCGGCGAACATCACCACCGGCGTCTGGATGCGCGAAGCGTAGTCCGGAACGTTGCGAATGACCGCGGTCGCCGGGTACCAAGCCACGACGCCGACCGCCAGCTCCGGATGCTGGCTTCCGTAGTACAGCACGATGCCGCCGCCGAGCGAGAAGCCGACCAAGGCGACCTTGCCGGGCAGACCATGCGGGGCGCTCTTCGCCGACTCGATCGCCGACAACAGCCCCGCGCCGTGCGTCCCCTCCATCGGGTTGCCGTCGAACAGCACCGCATCGTAGCCGAGTGCGGCGATGGCCTTTGCGGCGGCGGCATAGTGGTCCGGCCCCGACATCCCCGAGGCGATCACAACCACGCGCCCCTTGCCTTGCGGCGGCGGGAACTCACGAAATGGCTCGCCCGCTGTCGCCTGTCCAGCGATGCCGAGAACCAGCGCCAGCAGCGCCGTTGCCGCGATCAACCGCGCAATCATGGTGCACCCCCTGAAAAGCACACCCCCAGCTCGCCCATAAGCGCGGAAAGTCGGCGTCAGGGCAAGCCGCCTGAGGTTTCGGTGGACGATCGTGCGCCACGCCGGATCAAACGTGTCTATCGTCGCCGCTTGCCAACCGGAGGGAGCGCCATGGCCTTTACATCGCTGCTGTACGAAACCGCCGATCGGGTCGCGACGATCACGCTCAACCGGCCGGAGCGGTTCAACGCCATCGAACAGCGCATGCCACGCGAGATTCGCGAGGCGGTGGAGACGGCCGACCGCGACGCGGACGTGCACGTCATCGTGGTCAAGGGCGCCGGCAAGGGCTTCTGCGGCGGGTACGATCTGAAGAAGTTCGCCGAGCGGGCCGACGCCGACTCCCGCGGCGGGCAGGAGATGCCCTGGGACCCGACGCTCGACTTCGCCGGGATGTGGCGCAACACCCAGGACTTCATGAGCCTATGGCGCTCGCGCAAGCCGACCATCGCCCAAGTGCACGGCGCGGCGGTGGCCGGGGGCTCGGACATCGCCCTTTGCTGCGACTTCCTGATCATGGCCGAGGACGCCCGCATCGGTTACCCGCCGGCCCGCGTCTGGGGCGTGCCAACGCCCGCCATGTGGGTCTATCGGCTGGGCCCGCAGGCGGCCAAGCGGCTGATGATGACCGGCGACCTGATCAACGGCCGCGAGGCGGCGGAGATGGGGCTGGCGCTGAAGGCGGTCCCGGCGGCGCAGCTGGAGACGGAGGTCGCCGCCCTCGTCGGGCGCCTCAAGGGCGTGCCGCGCAACCAGCTGATGATGACCAAGATGGTGGTCAACCAGGCCTACGAGAACATGGGCCTGGCCACGACCCAGCTGCTTGCCACCTTCTTCGACGGCGTCGCCCGCCACAGCCCGGAGGGCATCTGGTTCCGCGAACGGGCGGAGGAGGTCGGTTTCAAACAGGCGGTCGCCGAACGCGACTCCGGCGAGCCAATCGCCCCACACGTCTCCAAGCGCTGACGGCAAGCGCCTGCCGGTCTCATTCGCGTCACTCACATTGACATGAATGATGATGTCATCCACGGTGACGCAAAATCTGTTGAGACTCGACGATGCGCATGCTGATGGCGACCTGGGACGGGGCGGGGAACTTCCCGCCGGAGCGGGCTCTGCTGAAGACGCTGACCGGGCGTGGGCATGAGGTGCACGTGCTTGGCCATGACGTCCAACGGCAAGCTGTCGAAACTGATGGTGGCCGCTTCATGCCGCTGGCGAAGGCGGCGCAACTCGACTCCGGCGACCCGGGGCACGAGAGCCGTGTTTTTCAGGAGGTGATGTTCGCCGAGGCGTTCGGCGAAGACTTTGCGGCCGCGATCGACGCGGTCGACCCCAGCGTGCTGCTGGCGGACTGCTGCCTTGCCGGGCCGCTTCAGGCCGCGGCGCTGTCGAGGCGACCGAGCGTGTCCATGCTCCATACGCTCTACAGCTTCATCGAGGCCACGCCCTTCAAGGCGCCGAATGCGGCGGCGGACCTTGTGCTGGCGTTCAGCTACCGTGGCTTTGACGCGGCCGCGCATCCGCCCGCGAACGTGGTCTATGTAGGCCCCTTGCGCGCCATCGCCGCCGGCGTCGCGCCCTGGCCGCGCCGCTTCCCCGACCGTCCGCGCGTCGTGGTCAGCCTCAGCACCAGCTTCCAAGGGCAACAGGATCTGCTCCAGCGGCTTTGCAACGCGCTCGCCGGGCTGACGGTCGAGGCGGTCGTGACGACCGGACGCGGGATCGACCCCGCGGCGCTGACGGCAGGCGAGAACACCACCGTCGCCCGCCATGTCGCGCACGAGGCGGTCCTGCCTGAGAGCGACTTACTGATCAGCCACGCCGGGCACGGGACGGTGATGGCCGGCGCGAGCTGCGGCGCACCGCTGCTCTGCTTGCCGATGGGCCGCGACCAGTCGATCGTCGCCGCCCAGGTCGAGGCCTTGGGCATCGGCCGCGTGGCCGACCAGCATGCCTCGCCCAACGACCTCCGGGCGGAGATCAACGCCGCGCTGGCCGACGAAGAGGTCAAGCGCGCGGCGCGAGCGTTCGCCAGATCGGTGGCCGGGCAGACGAGCGCCGGCCGCGCCGCCGACCTTGTCGAACAACTCGCCCTGCGCGCATGAGCGGCCGCAGCTACCGACAGACCGCCCGCGCCGAGGCGGTCGAGGCGACGCGGCGACGGATCGTCGACGCGTTCGCCGATGGCGTGCGCGACAAATGGTTCGACGAGATCACGCTGGAAGAGGTCGCCGCCGCGGCGGGCGTCACGGTGCGCACGGTGATCCGCCAGTTCGGCGGCAAGCAGGGACTGGTCGAAGGCTTCGTTCAGTATCGCGCGCCGCTGATTCAGGCGCGCCGGGCCGTCGCGCCCGGAGACGTCGACGGGGGCATCGCGCGCATCTTCGAGCTCTATGAAGACCTCGGAGACGCCACGACCCGGATCCTCGCGCAGGAGTCGCTGTACCCGGCGCTCGCGCCCTTTCTCGCCGCAGGCCGCGCCGGCCATCGCATCACGACGGCCGCTACGTTCGCGCCCTTCCTAGCCGGGCGCCAGCCGGCGGAGCGCGAGCGCTGGCTCGACCTCCTCACCGCTGCGACCGACATCTATGTCTGGAAGCTCTTCCGCCGCGACATGGGCCACTCCGAAACCGAGTCGCGCGCGGCCATGCGGACCCTGGTCGACGGCGTCCTGGCGCAGCTGGCCGCCTCGTCGACCGGCGTCTAGCCCGCCATCGCCTTGGTGATCGTGGCTTCGGAGTCGCGAGTGATCATCGTGTTGAACGGATCGACGCCGGCGAACTTCGGCGCGCGATTGACGATGAGGTCGATGACCTGGAGTCCGGAGTGGATCGGCACGCGCTCGAGCGCGATCACGTCCTTGGGTCCGTAGCCGTGCGTCGCCGGCTCGACGTCGAAGGCGCCCACATCCACCGTCTCGTTCATCGGCGCCGGCTCGGGCCGGCCCTGACCGTTGTCGTATTCCTTCTTGGCGTCCACCGTCAGCATAAGGTCGTAACGGCCGTCCGCACGCTTCTTGTAGACCGCTTTCACCGCCTTGATGTCGTAGAGGGTGATCTTCTGGAACAGGTCAGTGACCAGCTGCTGCTTGTCGGCGGGCGTCACCGCGCGCAGATCCTTCAGGAAGTCCGCGGTGGTCGGATAGGGCGGTCCCTTGAAGGCGAAGTCGTGGATCAACTGGCGCAGCGCCTGATTGACAGCGGCCTCGCCGATCTCGTCCTGCAGCCGGTACATCACCAGCGAGCCCTTGCGGTAGTAGACGTAGTCCTGCGTCTCGACTCGATCGAGCGGCTCTTCCTCCAGCACCGAGCCGCCGCGGTTGCGCAGATAGCTGTCCAGCTCGAAGCGCAGGAACTTGCGCATCATGAACGGGCCGTACAGCTTCTTCATCGCCATCGCCGCGGAGTACTGCGCGAAGGTCTCTGACAGCATCTCGCCGCCCTGCTCGTCGGCGCCGATCACCTGGTGCGCCCACCATTGGTGGCCCAGCTCGTGCGCGCCGACGTAGGTGACCATGTCGACCAGATCGGGATCGCGGTTGTCCGCGATGAAGAAGATGCCCTCCGACCACGGAATGGTGTTGGCGAACGACTCCGCGAACGACCCCTGCGGTGCGGGAAACTCGAGCACCCGCACCTGGCGGAACTGATAGCGCGAGAAGTTGGCCTGGTCGTAGTCGAGCCCGGTCTCCACCGCATGCTGGATGCGCGCGACGTTCCACGGGTGCTTCGGGTCATAGTAGACGCTGATCGGGATGCCTTGGTAGGTGACCGTCGAGACGGCGTACCGCCCCGACTGGGCGGAGAAGAAGTCCAGCATCGGCGAATCCGTGACCGTGTGCACGGTGCGCCTGCCGTCTTTCGTCACGTCGGAGACGGTGTAGCCCGGCGCGATCGGCGTCTGGTCGGCGTCGGTGGAGACGGTGAGGTCGGCGCGGACCCAGTCGGCGTCGCGGCTCAGCCCGTTGAACTGATCGGCGCCCGGCGTCCCCAGCTTCGGTTGCCCGAGTTCAGGGACGAGGCCGTACTTCCGCCGCTTGGCCCGGTCCACCAGGAGCTGGTTCCGGTCCATGCCGATGAAGGGCATCACGTCGTTCGAGTTCACGAACGTGCCGTTGTCCATCACGTTGACGATGTTGCCGCTGTTCTTGAACCCCTTCTGGCCGTGGCTGGTGACGAAGCCGATGTTTAGCGACTGACCAGGCTGAAGCGGCGTCGCCAGGTGGTAGATGCGGTAGTTGAACAGCGTGTCGTTCGACGTCAGCGTCGCGCCCGGCACGTAGACCGCTTTCACATCCAGGTTCAGCTGGAAGCGCACATGCAGGTCGGGGATTGGCTTGTCGCTTCGGTTTTCGATCACGTATCCGCCGGTGGTCACCACCCGCGTCTGGTGCGGATAGATGGCGATGTTCGCCTTCACGAAGGTGATCTTCGGCTGCGGCAGCGTCTCGTAGCGCAGGTATTTCTTCTCGTAGTCGGCAGTCATCCGCTCGACGTCGAGGTGGTTTCGGTAGACGTTCCAGACGTTGGTGTTGATGAAGATGTAGACGCCGGAGCCGATGAAGACGGCCAGCGCCGCGGCCGCCACAACGCCGGCGGTCCCACGCAGCCGCGACGGCAGCCGCCGCAGCCGGGGCAGGAAGCGGGTTTCGGTGCCTCGCCGCCAAAGGCCGAACGCCAACACCAGCAGGATGAGGGCGAACGCGCTCCAGTAGAGCCTGAACCAGTAGGCGCCGATCCAGTAGTGGCCCTGGCCGTTCAGGTCAGAGAGCGGAACCGCCGGCCCGTTGCCGTACTGGTAGAGGTTGTGCTCCAGACCGACCGCGCCCATGACGCCGGTGAGGATCACGTAGAGGATCATCACCGCCCAACCGATGAACTTATGCGGGACCAGCGACTGCACGAAGATCGCCAGCACGGCGACCAGGCTGGCGTCGATCGCGTTCGGCAGCACGTACCAGAGCAGGTACTCGCCCAGCTCGTAATGGAAGAACCCCTTCGCCGACTGGAAGGCCATCGCCGTGACGACGCCCACCACGTAGGTCGAGAACAGCACCCCGGTGATCGCCAGCGTCTTGGGCGCGACGTACATCCAGTCGGGCAGCGGCGTGGCGTCGATGATCTCGTGCGTCTTCCGCTCGGCTTCGCGCCAGACGAGCTCGCCGGCGAAGTAGACCGCGATGATCTGGGTGAAGAAGGTGAAGATGGTCGCCAGCGTGTTGATGTCCAGCGTCGTCACCGGATAGAGCCGACCGCCATAGAGGGTCGCCTGCACCGAGAACCACAGGTTGCTCAGCGACAGCGCCGCGGCGAGCCCCAGCAGGACGAAGAAGCCCGGGCTCAGGAACACCTGCTTGGCGTCCAGTTTGGTGCGCGCCCAGAGCTGGGCGAAGGCGGTGCGCCCGTCGAACACCGGCTTGGTGGCCGCCGCCAGCGGCATGGCCGGCTGTTCCAGCACGTCCGCGACGGCGGCCTGTTCGGCAAGCGCCCTGGCTTTGCGCGACCGGCGCCCGGCCGCGGCGGTCTGGAAGCGGAAGAGCCAGTAGGCGGCCGCCAGCACCACGGCCGCGACCGTCATCCAGATCAGCTTGTTGACGAGGAGGTCGCCGGCGATGGCGGGCATCTGGGTGTTGCGCTCGAAGGCGGTCCAATAGCGCGTGGCTTCGCCGAACGCGGCGCCGCCGAACGGGTCGACCAGCGCGCCGATGTGGACGTACTCCGGCCGGCTGAGCGCAAAGCCGGCGATGGTGCGCGCCGCGAACAGCACGATGACGCTGACGTAGGTCCAGACCAGCGAGCGGGTGACCGTCGTCAGCGTGAAGAAGATCGCCGAGGTCAGGAAGATGACCGGCAGCGCCAGCACGAAGTAGCCGTAGAGGTAGTTGCCGGCGATGAACGGTCCCAGCGTCTCCTTGTCGACCCAGGGCATCACCGAGCCCAGCGCCAGCCCGATCGACACCGAAAGGAATGAAGTCATCAGCGCCAGGAAGGCGCCGGCGAAGCGGCCGTAGAGGTAGTCGAACTTGCGCACCGGTGTTGAGCGCAGGATCGCCCCGAAGCCCGTCTCGTCGTCGCGCAGGATGACGTTCCCGACCACGGCCGGCGCCACGAACATGTAGATCGTCCCGAACAGCTGGCTGGCCAGGGCGATGACGTAGGCGGAGTTCTTGTGCACGTTGTCCGTCGAGCCGAACGAGACGAAGTCCGACGCGATCAGGGCGAACGGCAACAGGCTGAAGATGGCGACGGAGATCCAGAAGATCGGCTGCCGCAGCTGGTAGCGGTACTCGAAGCCCGCGATCTTGAAGAACATCTGGGCCGCTCCGCTCAGGCGGCCAGCCGGCCGGCGGCCAGCGTCGAGAAGTAGACGTCCTCGAGGCCGCCCTGCACCTGCGTGAAGCCCTCGCCGGGGTCGCCCTCGGAGAGCACGTGCACGACGGTGCGGCCGGCGAACAGCCGGGTGGAGATGACCTGGCGGCGCGTGCGGACATCCTCCAGCTCCGCCTTGGTCATCGTCTTCATCCAGATGCGGCCGTTCAGTTGCGCGATCAGCTCGACCGGCGAGCCTTCGCGCACGATGCGGCCGAGCGCGATGATGGCCATGCGCGGGCAAAGATCCGAGACGTCCTCGACGATATGGGTGGAGAGGATCACGGCCACGTTCTCGCCGATCTCGGCCAACAGGTTGAGGAAGCGCAGCCGCTCCTCCGGGTCGAGGCCGGCGGTGGGCTCATCGACAATGATCAGCTCCGGGTCGCCGATCAGCGCCTGGGCGATGCCGAAACGCTGGCGCATGCCGCCCGAGTAGCCGGCCAGCGCTTTCTTGCGCACTTCCCAGAGGTTGGTCTGGTTGAGCAGGTGTTCGACGGCCGCCTTTCGCGCCTTGGCGTCGGCGAGCCCTTTCAGAATGGCCATGTGGTCCAGCATCTCGAGGGCCGAGACGCGCGGGTAGACGCCGAAGTCCTGCGGCAGGTAGCCCAGGCGGCGGCGCACCGCCGTCGGGTCCTTGATCACGTCGATGTCGCCGAACCGGATCGACCCCGAGGTCGGCGCCTGCAGCGTGGCGATCGTGCGCATCAGCGTCGACTTGCCGGCCCCGTTCGGGCCGAGCAGACCATAGAGCCCGGGCGGAATCTCCAGTGTCACCGCGTCCAGGGCCTTGGTCCCGTTGGGATAGACGTGCGTCAGGTGGGTGATGCTGAGCGTGCGTTCGACCATCGGTCCCTCTCTTGGCCGCGTCCGCGGCGTAGGCTCAAGCGCATGCCATGTTAGCCGGCGCGGCAGAGTTAGTTGTAATTACAAATAAGCAACCCCAGGCGCCGGCGGCGCGGGGACCTATATGTCACCTATAGGTGACGCGATATCGCATGCTCCGCGGCCGGGCAAGGGGCTCATTGCGAGCGGCGCGCGGCGCCTCCCCTCCGGCGGCGATCCGCACTAGCTTGTGAATCCTCGCGCGCCTGGAGGGCCGACCTTTGCCGCCCCTGAACGTCCTCTTCATCACCGCCGATCAGTGGCGCGGCGACTGCCTGTCCGGCCTCGGCCATCCCGTGGTCAGGACGCCCAACCTGGATGCGCTGGCCGGCGAAGGCGTGCACTTCACCCGCCACTTCGCCAACACCGCGCCGTGCGGGCCTAGCCGCGCGACGCTGCACACGGGCCTTTATCTGCAGAACCATCGCAGCCACGCGAACGGGACGCCGCTCGATGCGCGCCACACCAACTGGGCGCTCGAGGCGGCGAGGCTTGGCTACGATCCGGTGCTCTACGGCTACACCGACACCAGCGTCGACCCGCGCAGCGTGGCCGAGGACGATCCCTGGCTGAACACCTACGAGGGCCCGCTGCCCGGTATCCGCATCGGCTGCCTTCTGGACGGGGAGCCGAAGCCGTGGACGGACTGGCTGAAGGCCAAGGGCTACAAGACGCCGTCGAACCCGACGCACGCGTATGGCTATCGCGAGCCCGGTCCGGACTACGAGGACGGCCTCGCCCATCCCCGCCCGCTCGCCTTTCCGGCAGAGGCCGATGACACGGCTTTCCTCGTCGAGCGGCTGACGGAATACCTGGCGGGCGCAAAGGACCCCTTCGTCGCTCACCTATCGCTGCTGCGCCCGCATCCGCCCTTCGTTGCCCCGGAGCCCTACAACGCGCTCTACGACCCCGCCGACTTGCCGGACTTCGTGCGGGCGGACAGCGTCGATGAGGAGAGCCAGCAGCATCCCTGGCTGGCCTGGCGCCTGGCCCGGCGGGAGTTTCGCGCCACCGACAACGATCTGCGTCTCCGCCGCCTGAAAGCCGCCTACTACGGCCTGATGACCCGCGTCGACGACGCGATCGGCGGGCTGATGACGTTCATGCGCTCGTCCGGACTGATCGACCGTACCCTGATCATCTTCACCTCTGACCACGGCGAGGAGATGGGCGACCACTGGTTGCTGGGCAAAGGCGGCTACTTCGACGGCTCGTTCCACATTCCGCTGATCATCCGCGACCCGCGCGCCCGCGCCGACGCGAGCCGCGGGCTCAAGGTCGAGGCCTTCAGCGAGAACGTGGACGTCATGCCGACCCTTCTGGAGGCGATCGGCGCCGAAGTCCCGCGCACATGCGATGGCCGCAGCCTCGCGCCCTTCCTGACAGGCAAAGGGGCGCCGGCGAGCTGGCGCGCGGGCGCGCATTGGGAATACGACTTCCGCGACGACGCTGCGACCGCCGCCGGCGAACATGATCTCACCCCGGACCAATGCGCCCTGAACGTGCTCCGCGGCGAGCGCTACAAGTACGTCCACTTCACCCGCTTGCCGCCGCTTCTGTTCGACCTCGCCCGCGATCCGCACGAGACCACCAATCTGGCCGGCGATCCCGACCACGCGGCGATCGTGATGGAGAGCGCCCAGGCGCTGCTCTCCTGGCGCATGACCCACGACGAGCGGACGCTGACTCACCTTAGGCTCACGCCCAAGGGCGTCGTCACCGAGGCGGCCGCCCGCTACTGAGTCGCTCGCGCCGTTGCCTTCGGCCACGGCGTGCGGGATGAAGACAGCCATGCAGTCTCCACGTCATCGAGGCGGCCGATGAGCGCGTTCGCCGGCCTGCGCGTCCTCGATTGCGCTCACGGAATGGCCGGGTCTCTGGCGGCGATGCTGCTGGCCGACTTCGAGGCCGAGGTGCTCAAGATCGACCCGCCCGGCGGCGATCCCTCCGGCCAAAAGCCGGGCGCCGTCGCCTGGAATCGCAACAAGCATCGCCTGACGCTCGATCTTGCCGAGGACGACGATCGCGCCCGCTTCGAGGGCCTGCTGGCCGGCGCCGACGTCGCCATCTTCGACCTCGCGCCCAGTGTCATGGCTGCGCTCGGCCTGACGGGCGAGGCGCTCGCGGCCGCACACCCGCGTCTCGTGCACCTTTGGGCGCCGCCGTTCGGGACGACCGGCGAGTGGAGCGAACTCCCCGCCCATCACGCCACGCTGACGGGGCTCTCTGGCTCGGCTTTCCGGCAGGGGTCTTACGCCGATCAGCCCGTCTGGCACGTTGCGCCTTTGGTGCACTACGCTCAGGCGATGCTGGGCGCCGCGGCCACCGCCGCCGCCCTCTACGAGCGCGCCGCCAGCGGGCTCGGCCAGCCGGTCGTGGTCAGCGGCCTGCACGCCATGGCCGAGACGGCCTGCCCGATCAGCGCGCTCGGCGCGCCAGCGTTGCCGCGTGGCCGGCCGACGGGCGGGTCGCCCAGCTACCGGCTTTACCAGTGCGGCGATGGGGAGTGGCTCTTCCTCGGTACGCTCTTCTCGCACTTCTTCATGCGCGCGCTCGAGGCGCTCGAGCTCGAGGATCTCGACGTCTTCGATATCGGCGAGGCGATCCAGGACAAGCTGCTGTCCGCGCCGCGGGCGCACTGGCTCGACCTCTTCCGCGCCAGCGACGTGCCCGCCGGCCCGGTCGGGCGCCGCGGCGACTGGCTCGCCAGCGAGATCATCCAGGCGAACGGTTTGTGCGCCGAGCTCGACCACCCGGTGCTCGGCCGCATCGCCATGCCCGGCCCGCCGGCCAAGCTGGAGGCGACGCCCGCGTCCGTGCGCCACCTCGCTGCGCCGGCGACGCCCGAACAAATCGCCGCCTTCGCCGCGCCGCAGCCGACGCCGGCGCTCGACGCAACGCCCCGGCGCACGCTGCCGCTCGAGGGTGTGCGCGTGCTCGATCTCGGCACCGTCATCGCCGGCACCTACGCGGCCACCATCCTCGCCAACTTCGGCGCCGACGTGGTCAAGGTCGAGCCGGCCGACGGCGACCCGTTCCGCTCGGGCGGGCCGGGCTTCATCAACTACAACCGCGGCAAGCGCGGGCTTGGCCTCGACCTCAAGGCCGAGAAGGGCCGCGCCCTCTTCCTCGACATGGCCAAGGACGCCGATGTCGTTCTCGACAACTATCGCCTCGGCGTGCGCGAGCGGCTGGGCGTCGCCTATCCGGCGCTGGCCGCCGTCAATCCGCGCATCATCTCCTGCTCGGCCAACAGCTACGGGTCTAAAGGATCTGACGCCCGCCTTCCCGGCTTCGATCCGCTGCTGCAGGCTCGCAGCGGCATGATGGCCGCGCAGGGCGGGGAGGGGGGCGAACCCGTTTTCCACACGATCCCGATCAACGATGTGGCCACCGCCGCGCTGACCAGCTTCGCCATCATCGCCGCCCTCTACGCGCGGGAAACGACCGGGGCGGGCCAGAACATCGAGACCAGCCTGGCGGCGGCCAGCGCCTTCTACCAGTTCGGCGAACTCGTCGACTACGAGGGCCGCATTCCTGCGCCGCAAGGGTCGCGTGACTGCCTCGGCTTTGCCGCTCTCGACCGCTTCTACCGCTGCGCCGACGGCTGGCTGACGCTCGCCGCGACGGCGCCGGCCCACTTCGACGCGATCGCCGAGGCGCTTCGCCATCCCGAATGGTCCGAGCGTTGGGGTGGCGGGGCCGCGCTGGGCGAGCCGCGTGACGGCGACCTCGCCGAGGCGCTCGCCGAGGCCTTCGTCGAGCAACGCCGCGACGCTGTCGTCGCCGCTCTGACGGCGGCCGGGGCGCCATGCGCGCCGGTGCTGCGCGGCGATGAGGCGCAACGGACCGAGTTCTTCTGGGACAACGGCTACTATCAGATCTACGCCCACCCGCTCGGCGGCGAGATGATCGGCAGTCGCGGCTTCGCCCAGTTCAACGGCGTCCAGGCGGCGTTCCAACGGCTGAACCCCGGCCTTGGCGAACATGGAGTCGAGGTGCTGGTCGACTATGGCGTCGAGCGTCAGCGCATCGTTGAACTGGCCCGCGAACGCGTCATCTTCCGCGGATGAGTCTTTCCGATCCCGCCACGGCGATCGCGGCCGCCCGCGAGCGCATCGCCCCTTTCGTCCACCGCACGCCGGTGCTCACCAGCCGCCGCGTCGACGCCATCGCCGGCGCGAGCCTCGTCTTCAAGTGCGAGAACTTTCAGCGCGGCGGCGCTTTCAAGGCGCGCGGGGCCTTCAACGCGGTCATGTCGCTGTCCGACGACGAGGCCGCCGGCGGCGTTTGCACCCACTCCTCCGGCAACCACGGTGCGGCGCTGGCGCTGGCGGCCCAAACGCGCGCCATTCCCTGCCACGTCGTCATCCCCGCCAACACCGCCGGAGCCAAGCGGGCCGCGATCGATGGCTACGGCGCCATCATCCACGTCTGCGAGCCCACGATGGCGGCTCGCGAGGCGTTGGCCGCCCAAGTCATGGCCGAGACTGGCGCGGTCTTCGTGCACCCCTACGACAACGATGTCGTCATCGCCGGCGCGGCGACCGCGGCGGCCGAGCTGATCGAGCAGGCGCCGGATCTCGACATCATCGTCGCCCCGATCGGCGGCGGCGGCCTGATTTCGGGCACGAGCCTCAGCGCGCGCGCCTTTGGCCACGGCGTGGCCGTGATCGGCGCCGAGCCGGCCGGCGCGGATGACGCGGCCCGCTCCTTTGTCGCCCGCCAGGTCATCCCGCAGACAAACCCCCAGACCATCGCCGACGGGCTTCGCGCCTCGCTCAGCGAGCGCACCCTGCGCTACATGCTGCGGGGCGTCGCCGAGGTGGTGACCGCGCCGGAGTTCGCCATCGTCGACGCCATGCGGCTCGTCTGGTCGGCGATGAAGATCCTCATCGAACCCTCGTCGGCCGTCCCGCTCGCGGCGATGCTGGAGAGCCGCAAGCCCTTCGCCGGCCGCCGCGTGGGCGTCATCCTCACCGGCGGCAACGTCGACCTCGACCACCTGCCCTGGTGAGCCCTAGACCGCCGCTTCCGTTTTCAGCGTTTCGCGCAGTTCGCGCTTGAGGAACTTGCCATTCGCGTTGCGAGGCAGGGGCTGGTCGAGGATCCAGATGTAGCGCGGGATTTTGTGGCGGGCGATCAGCGGGGCGCAGTGCTCGCGGAGTTCATCCGCGCTCACCTGTTCCGCCGGTCGCAGCACCACGGCCACGCCCACCTCTTCGCCAAGCCGCGGATCGGGGACGCCGAACACCGAGCATTCGGCCACCGCCGGGTGCTTGTGCAACGCCGCCTCGACCTCGGCGCAATAGATGTTCTCGCCGCCGCGCAGCACCATGTCCTTCTTGCGGTCGACGATGTAGATGAAGCCGTCCTTGTCCAGGTAGGCGACGTCGCCGGTGTGCAGCCAGCCGTCGGTGATCGACTCCGCCGTCGCCTCGGGCCGGTTGATGTAGCCCTTGATGACCGAGGCGCCCTTCACCCAGAGCTCGCCGCGTTCGCCCTCGGGCAACGGCTTGCCGTCCTCGTCGACCACCATGACATCGAAGCTCGGCATCGCCCGGCCGCAGCTCTCCGGCTTGTCGACGAAGAAGTCGCCGGAGATGGCGGTGATGATCCCCGACGTCTCGGTCATGCCATAGCCGGTGTTCGGCCGGGCGGTCGCGACGGCCGAGTCGATCTTCGCGACCAGGTCCGGCTGCAGCTGCGCCCCGCCGCCGCCCACCGCCTGCAGGCTCGAGGTGTCGTACTTGCCGAAGTCGGGGTGGGCGATCAGCTCGCGCGCCATCACCGGCACGCCGCCGGCCGAGGTGCAGCGCTCGCGCTCGATCAGCTTCAGCGCCTCGCCCGCATCCCAGCGGTACATCAGGATCATCTTGCCGCCCGCCGCGGTCGTCGCGTAGGCGCCGCAGTTGTTGGCGGTGACGTGGAACATCGGCGTCGTCACCAACGTGGATGGCGGAGGCGGCGCGGCGGTCGGCGCGGTCACGCCGGTCGCCCGCATCGTCGCCAGTGTCTGCGCCTGGCCGGCGAACATCATGTTCCAGAGGTTGTTGATGCAGCTGCGATGCGTGAGTTCGGCGCCCTTCGGGGAGCCGGTGGTGCCCGAGGTGTAGAAGATCGAAAGGTCGCTGTCGGGGTCGATGGTCACGTCCGGCATGGCGCCGCCGTGCGCGATGACATCGGACCAGGCGACGGCGCCGGGGGGCGGCGCCTCGACGCGCGTCGCCACCAGGATCGTGTCGCCCAGCATCTCCGGCTGCTCGAGCATGCGGGCGATGCGTTCGCCGTCGGCGAACAGCACCTTGGCCGATGCGTCCTTCATCCCGTAGGCCATCTCGGCGGCGGTCCACCAGGCGTTCATGCCGACGCAGGCCGCGCCAATGCAGGCGCAAGCCCAGTAGATCAGGAGCCACTCCGGATAGTTGCGCATGGCGATCGAAACGCGGTCGCCGGGCTTCACACCCTTGGCGATCAGCCAGTTGGCGATCGAGGCGACCTGCCGGTGCGCCTCCGCATAGGTGATCCGCTCGTCGCCATAGACGAGGTAGTCGCGCTCAGCAAAGGCGGCGGTCGAAAGCCAGAGGTCGCGCACGCTCGGGTTGGCGTTCTTGAACGTCTTGATCGGCAGCCCGCCGACCACGACCTCCGTGACCTCGAACGGCGCGCCGGGCGCCGTCAGTTCCGCCCAGGCCTTGTCGAGTTCGGCGTAGTGCATGAGCGTCCAATCCTTCCGCCGGCGCCGTGACGGGCCGGCTCGTCGCCGGCATTTCCTAACCCGAAGGGTCGGCCCGGCGCGAGGGCGCCGTCGCGTCAGCCGCTCGCTCAGGGCGCTGGCGGCTGGACCTGGTAGCGCTCCACATTCATGCCGAGCGCGAAGCCTCGGCCGTACACGGTCAGTATCTGGCCAGGCGACGCCTGCTGCAGAACGCTGGGGGGCGCGCAGAGCGCCCGGTCGAACAGCATCGGCGCTTCGCGCACGTCGAAGTGTGTACACAGCTGCCACTGGCCTGTGGTGTCGGTCGCCGAGATGGCGAGGGCGCGGCTGGTCGGCTGGCCGACCACGGCCGCCGCGATCGCGATCGCGCCGCACGCCACGCCGTTGTAGGCGAACAGCCCCATCATCAGCGCGAACCCCGGGACGCGCAGCCAAGGATTGCGCGTCCATCGGGCGCGCGCCGTCGTGGTCGCGGTCGATCCGCTGAGCGCGCCGCCCGGACGCGCCGACCATGCGGTCCACAATGCGACAATGGCCGCGACGCCCAACGAGACCGCCGTGCCCGCGGCGGTGGGCAGCGCCGTGGTGAAGGCCCCCGCCAGGGCCAGGATGCAGGCGGCGAGGATCAGGCCGACCCCGAGCGGACGCGGCGGTGAACGAGGCGGGGGTTGCTCCACCATGGCTCAGCCATAGCATGGCTTTCGGCCGCTCTGGACAAGCGCGCGCCGGGCCGTTCCACTGTTGGCGGAGAAGCGACGCCATGAGCATGACCGAGACCAGCCCGCGGGCGCTTCAGCGGTTCGACATCGACGATGCCTTCGACGATGTCATGGCGGCCGTCGACGCCGACGGCTCGGCGATCGTCGAGCGGTTCGTCGACGCGGATTTGCTGGGGCGCCTGAACGCCGAACTCGATGGGCGCATCGCCGAGCGGCCGCCGGGCTCGACGGACGTCGGCGAACTGATGGGCTGGTTCTGGGGTCAGCAGACCAAGCGGTTCACCCGCCTGGCGGCCTTTGCGCCCTCCTTCGCGGAGCTGATCGATAACGATTTCATGCACCGCTGGGCGAAGCGGGACCTGAAGGCCGGCTACTGGCTGAACACCGGCCAGGCGATGATCGTCGGTCCCGGCCAGGGCGCCCAGGTTCTGCATCGCGACGTCGCCATCTGGCCGTTCATCGATCAGGCGGGCTTGGCCGCGCCGCAGGCGATGGTCAGCATGCTGCTGGCGCTGTCGGACTTCACGGAAGAGGTCGGCGCCACCCGCGTCATCCCCGGCAGCCACGCCTGGACCGATTTCCATCGCAGACCCGGCGACGGCGAGACCGTGTCGGCGGTCATGCCGGCCGGCAGCGCGGTGCTCTACCTCGGTAAGACGGTGCATGCGGCCGGCGCCAACACGACGGGCGACCAGTGGCGGCGCGGCCTGCACATGAGCTTCTGCCTCGGCTGGCTGACGCCAGAGGAGGCGAGCCCCATCGGCGTGCCTTGGGAGATCGCCCGCCGCTATCCGCCGCGCGTCCAGCAGATGCTGGGCTACGCCTCGCCAGCCCGCGCCGAGGGGGCCGCGGCGACGAACTGGCTCGTCGATTTCGAGGACGTGCGCAAATACCTGGGCGTGCCTTTCGAGCGGCCCGCCGGACGACCTGGTTAGGGTGGGGGCGATCGTCGTCATCTCGGGGCCGGTCGGCGCCGGTAAGACCACGGTCGCCAAAGCGCTGGCGGACACCGCTCCGCCGCCCGCGGCCTTCGTCGAAGGCGACGACTTCTGGTTCATGCTGGTCAAGCCGGATCGGCCGCGCCACGCCAACTTCCCGATCGTCATGCGGGCCATGTTCCGCGCCGCCGCCGCGATGGCCGCCGGCGGCTACGAGGCGATCCTCGATTTCTCAATGCCGCCGGCCTTCCTGAAGGCCGCGGCCGTGCGGGTGGACGACCCGGTGCACCTCGTTGTGCTGAAGCCCACGCTTGAGGTGTGCGCCGCGCGAGCCGCGAACCGGGCGGAAGGCGTGATCGCCGATTACGCGCCCTACCGCGAGCTCTACGAGATGTTCGACGCCGAGGCGCGCCACGTCATCCAGAACGACGACGCACCCGCTGCTGATGTCGCCGCGGCGATCCGCGAGGGCCTGACCGCCGACCGCTTCCGCTTCGCCTGATCAGAGCGCCAGGTAGATCGCGTCGCGGACGGCGTTCGGGAACGGCCCGGTCATCCCGGCGATGGCCGTATTGGTGGTGATCACCACCGAGAGGCCCTTGGCCGGGTCGACGAACCAGCTGTTGCCGTAGACGCCGCCCCAGTTCCACGTGCCCTTGGTCTGCGGCGAGCCGCTCAGCTCCGGCGCGGTCACCACCGCCCAGCCGAGGCTGAAGGTCGACCCCGGCATCAGGATCGGCGTCTGACCGATCGCCGAGGTCGAGAGCTCCTCCACCGACTTTGCTCCGATCACCGGCGCGCCGCCTTTGCGGATGGCCTCCAGGAAGGCGAGGAAATCGCCCGCCGTCCCGCACATGCCTGCGCCGCCGGACGGGAAGGACGCTGGATCGAACATGCGGTCGGGCGCGTAGGAGATGGCGCCGGCGGCAAAGGGCACCAGGTGATGGGCGCCCATCTTCACCGGCTCGGGTTCGCCGTCGCCGTACGCCGTGGCCAGCCGCGCACGGTCAGTGGCCACGAACGCGGTGTCGGCCATCCCCAGCGGCCCGGTGACGACCTCGGCCATCAGCGTCTGCAGCGGCTTGCCGCCAGCCTGTTCCAGCGCCGCGCCCAGGACGTCGTAGGCCACCGAATAAGCCCAGGCGGCGCCGGGCGGATAGGCGAGCGGCGCCCGAGCGATGCGGCTCAGGTTGTCGGCGAAGGTGCGCCCGGGCATATCCAAGCCGTCGGAGATGTCGGCGCGCGTGTAGGGCCCGTCGCCCGGCTCGAAGAAGCGGTACGCCAGCCCGGCGGTGTGGGTCAGCAGGTGGCGGATGGTGATCGACGGTTCCTCGCCGCTCGCCAGCCGTGGGCGGAAGTCGGGCAGGTACTTGGTCACCGGATCGGTTAGCGCCAGCGCGCCGCGCTCGATCAGCGCCAGCGTCAGCACCGCCACCAGCGGCTTGGTCAGGGATGCGAAGCGGAAGATCGTGTCCAGCTCGGCGGCCTTTCCCGCCTCGCGATCCGCCAGGCCGAAGGCGCTTGCGAACACCCGCTCGCCGTCCTTGGCGACCATGACGACGCCGCCGACGATCTTTTTCGCCGCCAGCGCCTCGTCCAGCACGGCGCCCAGCGCCTTCGTCATCGCGTCGCTCATGCGGCATCCTCCGTTCCGCCCAAGAACCCCGCCGCCCTAACGTCCGTCAACAGGCGCGGGGGCGGCTCGCCCGTTGCCGTCGCGGCGCGCCAGCGCCAGAGTGGCTGGCGGGAGTGAGCGCGCATGCAATTCACCTTCACCAGCGAGCAACAGGAGTACCGCGCCGTGCTGCGGCGCTACTTCGCGGACTCTTCGCCGACCACCGAGGTTCGTCGACTGATGGAAACCGAGCAGGGGTGGGAGCGTGACCGCTGGCGCGACCTCAACGCCCAGCTGGGCTTGTGCGGCGTGCACGTGCCGGAGCCCTATGGCGGGCAGGGCTTTGGCATGGTCGAACTCGGCATCGTCGTCGAAGAGATGGGCCGCGCCCTGGTCTGCGCGCCCTATTTCGCCTCGGCCGTGCTGGCGACGACCGCGATCATGAACGCCGCCGCGGAGGCGCAGAAGGATGCGCTCCTGCCGTCGCTGGTCGCCGGCGATGCGGTGGCGACGCTCGCCTTCACGGAACCGAACGGCCGCTGGGACGCGGGCGGCGTCGAGACGACGGCCGTCGCGGTCGATGGCGCATTCAGGCTGGATGGCGTGAAGAGCTTCGTCCTCGACGGCGCCGCCGCCGATCTCATCGTCGTGCTCGCCCGCGCGCCTGGTTCCAGCGGCGAAGAGGGCCTTTCGTTCTTCACCGTCCGCGGCGAGGCGGACGGTCTCACGCGCCGGGCGCTTAAGAGCCTCGATCCAACTCGCAAGCTGGCCGAACTCACCTTCAAAGGCGCGCCGGCGGAGTTGCTCGGTGAACTCGGCAAGGCCGCCGAACCGTTCGCGAAGACTCTGCGGCTGGCGGCCATTGCGCTGGCCAACGAAATGGTCGGCGGCGCCGATCGGCTGCGTGAGGACGCGCTCGACTACGCCATGATGCGCGTCCAGTTCGGCCGCCCGATCGCCTCCTTCCAGTCGATGAAGCACAAGCAGGCCGACATGCTGCTCGAGGTCGAGCTGGCCAAGTCCGCCGCCTACCACGCCGCCCAGGCCGCGGCGGACGACGCCGCCGACCTTGCCGCGCTCGCCTCGCTGGCCAAGGCCGCCGCATCCGAGGCGTATCTGCAGACGGCCATCCACGCGATCCAGATCCGCGGCGGCATCGGTTTCACCTGGGACAACGACACCCACCTCTGGTTCAAGCGCGCCAAGAGTTCCGAGGTTTTCCTCGGCGATGCGACTTTGCACCGTGAACGGATGATGCGGGCGTGGGGACACCGATGAGCGAAGCCGCGACCATGACCGCACCCACCGAAGAGGCCGTCCGCGCCGAGGTCTGCGCCTGGCTGGACGCCAACTGGGACCCCAACCTCGGGCTCGTCGAGTGGCGCAACCGGCTGATCGACGCCGGCTGGGGGGCGCCCACCTGGCCCAAGGCCTGGCACGGCCGCGACCTGCCGCCAGCGCTCGCCGCCGTCGTCGATCAGGAAATCCGCCGCGTCGGCGCCGTCAACGTCGCCCGCGCCGGCGTGCGCAACCTCGCCGCCCAGACGCTGCTCGCCCACGGCACGGACGCGCAGAAAGCCGCATTCCTTCGCCCCAGCCTCACCGGCGAATACAGCTGGTGCCAGCTGTTCAGCGAGCCGGGCTCCGGCTCCGACCTCGCCGGCGCGATGACGCGGGCGGAGCTGAAGGGGAACCGGTGGATCGTCAACGGCCAGAAGGTCTGGACCACCAGCGCGCATCATGCGGACTGGGGCCTCTTGCTCGCGCGCACCAATTGGGACGCCCAGAAGCACCAGGGCCTCTCCTACTTCCTCCTCAACATGCATCAGCCGGGCGTCGAGGTGCGGCCGCTGCGGCAGATGAACGGCCACGCCTCGTTCAACCAGGTGTTCTTCACCGACGCCGAGGTGCTGCCGGAGCACCTGATCGGCGAGCTAGGCGGCGGCTGGGCGGTGGCGACCACCACCCTCATGCACGAGCGTCGCGGCGCAGACGGCACGGGCGCGGCCGCTGGTCGCGAGCCGAGCGCGCCGCGCCAAGGCCGCATCCACGACGAGGAGCGCGCCGAGGCCGCCGTCGCCAACGAGCCCTACACCTGGTACCCGCAGCGCGCCGGCCGCGTCGATCTCGTGCTCGAGCGCGCCAAGGCGACCGGCAAGATCGACGATCCGGTCGTGCGCCAGGAGATCGCCAAGCTGCTCATCCTCGCCCGTTCGGCCGAATGGACCGCCCGCCGCGCCCGCGCCGCCCAGGTCCAGGGCCGCCCGCAAGGTCCGGAGGGCTCGCTCGGCAAGCTCGCCGCCAGCCACGTCGCCCGCGCGGCCGCGCGCGTTCACACCCTGATCAGCGGCGCCGACGCCATGCTTTCCGGCGCCGACGGGCCGGAGGACGGGATCATCGCCGAAATCCTGATCTCGGTCCCCGCCGTCTCCATCGCCGGCGGCACCGACGAGATCCAGCGAAACATCATCGCCGAGCGCGTCCTGCGCATGCCCAAGGAACCGGGGTCCAGCGACGACCGCCCGTTCCGGGACGTCCCGAAGAACGTGGTGGGATAGGGCTGCAGCCTCCCTGCCCGTAGCCGGGCGAACGCCTCCCGAAATCGGCGACAGGCGCCGCTCATTTTGGGATTCACCGAAAGGACCACCCGTGGCCGATCCGCACGACTTTCACACCCCGAAGGGCTCCTACACAAAGGAAGACCTGCTTCAGTCCGGCCGCGGCGGTTACTTCGGCCCTGGCAACGCCCAGCTCCCCGCGCCGCCGATGCTGATGATGGACCGGATCACCGAGATCAGCCTCGACGGCGGCGAATTCGGCAAAGGCCACATCGTCGCCGAGCTGGATATCAACCCGAGCCTCTGGTTCTTCGGCTGCCATTTTCCCGGTGACCCGGTCATGCCGGGCTGTCTCGGTCTGGACGCCATGTGGCAGGTCGTCGGCTATTGGCTCGGCTGGTCCGGCTCGCCGGGGAAGGGCCGCGCCATCGGCGTGGGCGACGTGAGGTTTCGGGGCGACATCACGCCGGCGACCAGGCTGGTGCGCTACGAGGTGGACATCAGGCAGGTCAGGCGCGGCAGGCTCGCCCTTGGCGTCGCCAATGGCCGGCTGCTCGCGGACGGCGCCTGCGTCTATGCGGCGAACGACCTCAGGGTCAGCATGATCGCGTCCGCCCCTTAAGGCGAGGGCCGCACGCCGTCAGGCCGCGACGGTCGCCTCCATCCCCATCATCTGTTCGTAGTTGCGCCGGTAGAAGCGGTCCCGCTCGTCCTCGTCGACGTCCTGCATCGTGCGCTCGAACCGGCCCTTGGGGTCGTTCGTGCCCTCGGGATGCGGATAGTCGCTCGAGAACATGAAGAGGTCGGCGCCGCCGTCGCGGATCATCCGGCCGGCGTCCTCGCCCGGGAAGGGCGTGAACTTCACCGCACGGCGGATGTACTCCGACGGCTTCATCGGCATGGCCTGCAGGTAGGGATCGGTGCGCCCGAAGCTCTTGTAGCCAAGGTCGAGCTCGCGCAGGAACTCCGGCGCCCAGCCGGCGCCGGACTCGATGATCCCGCCGCGCAGCTCGGGGAAGCGCTCGAAGACCCCGTCGTAGACCATGGCCGTCAGCCACACCTGCGGCGCGAACGACAGCATGATGTAGTCGGCGAAGCGCAGGTTCTCGCCGCCGCCGTGCAGATCCGGCGCCCGTTCGCGGCCGTTGTTGCGGAACGCCATCGGCTGGGTCTTCGTGCCCGGGCCGATGTGCAGCATGAAAGGCGTGCCGGTCTCGCTGAGCCGCGCCCAGAAGGGATCGAGATCGCGGTGGCCGGGCGAGCGTTCGCCGGCGGGGCCGGCCGACACCATGATCGCGCGGTTGCCGGCCTTCAGCGCCGCGTCCACTTCCTCGACCGCCCGCGCCGGATCGTCGAGCGCGGCGAACGCAACACCGCAGAGGCGCTTGTCGTGACGGCAGAAGGCGCCCATCGCCTCGTTGTGTGCTCGTACGCCGGCGTAGAGGACGCCCGGGTCCTTGGCGCCGAGCGCCGGCCCGAGCGAGGAGGTGCCGAACACCAGCTGGCTGGAGAACCCGAACTGGTCGAGCACCTTGGCCCGCTCCTCCGGGTCGAAGGCGCCGGCGGCCACCCAGCCTTTCGGCCCGGCGATCGGATTTTCAAACGCCTTCGCCTCGGCGTCTGGGTTCCCCTTGCGGGCCTTGGCCTGGTCCAGCAGCTTGTCGATGCGGCCGGGGGTGCGTCCGTAAAGGGGGCGAAGCTTGGTCTTCAGATCCTCGTCCATGAACGGATCGAGCCACTCGCGCGTCTCCATCACATGGCTGTCGGCGTCGTGAATGACGCGGCCCTCGGCGTAGGTCATTGTGTGCTCCGCTTCATCGATCTTCGAACATACCCTTCCGTAGAGAGACGCGCATGTCCAGACCCAGCGGCTCGACGGATACGCCGAGGGCGCTGTCGCCGGGCGGGCGTTAAGCAAAGTTCGCGGGCGCGTCCGTTGGGGGCGCGCCGGCCGGGCGTCGACCCGGGAGGCGGCGGACGAGGACGAAGAAGAGCGGCACGAAGAAGATGGCGATGACGGTTGCGGCCAGCACGCCGCCGATCACCCCGGTGCCGATGTCATGCTGGCTGGCGGCGCCGGCGCCAGAGGCGATGGCGAGCGGCAGGACCCCGGCCATGAACGCCAACGAGGTCATCAGGATAGGCCTGAGCCTTAGCCGCGCGGCCACCAACGCGGCCTCTCGCGGGACGGCGCCGCGCTTCTCGGCCCCCTCGGCGAACTGCACGATCAGGATGGCGTTCTTGGCTGACAGGCCGATCGTGGTCAGCAACGCGACCTGGAAGTAGACGTCGTTGTAGAAGCCGCGCAGCGTGGCCGCAGCGATGGCCCCGAGCACGCCGAGCGGCACGACCAGGATGACGGAAAGCGGGATCGACCAGCTCTCGTAGAGCGCCGCCAGGCAGAGGAAAACGACCAGCACCGAAAGCGCATACAGGAGCGGCGCCTGCGAGCCCGACAACAGCTCCTGGTAAGAGAGACCCGTCCACTCGTAGCCGATGCCGCGCGGCAGTTCCCCGACCAGCTTCTCCATCTCGCGCATCGCCGCGCCGGAGCTTTGGCCGGGGGCGGACTGCCCCTGGATCTCGAGTGACGGCTGGCCGTCGTAGCGCGCCAGCTGCGACGGGCCGACCGTCCAATGGGAGGTCGCGAAAGAGGAAAACGGCGCCATCGTCCCCGACGCGCCGCGGACGAACCAGCCGCCGATGTCCTCTGGCCGCGAGCGGAACGGCGCGTCGCCCTGCATGAACACCCGCTTCACGCGTCCGCGGTCGACGAAGTTGTCGAGGAAGAGGCCGCCCCAGGCCGAGGCGAAGGTGTCGTCGATCTGGCCGAGGTCGAGGCCCAGCGCCGCGGCCTTCGTTTCGTCGATGTCGAGGTGCAGCTGCGGGGTGTCCTCCTGATTGTTGGCCCTGACGCCGGCGAGGATGGGATCGTTGGCGGCGAGCGCCAGAAGCTGCTTTTGCGCCGCCATCAGACGTTCGTGGCCGAGGCCGCCGCGATCCTCCAGCTGCAGGTCGAAGCCAGACGAGCTGCCGAGGCCAGGCACCGCCGGCGGCACCAGGATGAAAACCTGCCCGTCGTGAACCTGCTGCGACAACGCCCGCGTCGCCCGCTGGGCGATCCCTTGCGCGCTGTTGTCGGCTCCTGGCCGCTGCTTCCAGTCGCTCAGATGGATGAACGCCTGCCCCAGGTTTTGCCCGTTGCCGCCGAAGTTGAAGCCGGCGACGGTGAACATGGCGTCGATGTTCGTCTTCTCGTCGGTGAGGAAGTAGTGCTCGATCTGCTTGCCGACGGCGACCGTGCGGGACTGGGTCGCGCCGACAGGCAGGGTGTAGAGGCCGATCATCGAGCCCTGGTCCTCGACCGGCAGGAAGGCGGTCGGCAGGCGCACGAAGAGGACGATCAGGGCCGCGATCAGCACGGCGTAGAGAATGAGCGCGGGCAGGGGGCGGGCGATCACCCGCCCGAGCGACGCCTGGTGGCGCGTGACGGTGCGAGCGAAGGTGCGGTTGAACCAGCCGAAGAAGCCGCGAGCGCGCTCGCGATGGCCTTTCTCGACCGGCTTCAGGAGGTTGGCGCAGAGCGCCGGCGTCAGGACGAGCGCGACCAAGATCGACAGGGCCATCGCCGAGACGATGGTGATCGAGAACTGGCGGTAGATAACGCCGGTCGAGCCGCCGATGAACGCCATCGGGAGGAAGACCGCCGCGAGCACCAGGGCGACGCCGACCAGCGCGCTGGTGATCTCGTTCATCGAACGGATCGTCGCCTCCTTCGGCGGCAGGCCTTCCTCGCTCATGATCCGCTCGACGTTCTCGACCACGACGATGGCGTCGTCGACCAGAAGGCCGATCGCCAGCACCATGGCGAACATGGTCAGCGTGTTGATCGAGTAGCCGAATATGGCCAGCACGCCGAACGTCCCGAGCAGCACCACCGGCACCGCGACCGCCGGGATCAGCGTGACCCGCCAGTCCTGCAGGAACAGGAACATCACCGCGATGACGAGGGCGATGGCCTCGATCAGGGTCACCACGACCTGGCGGATCGAGAGCTTGATGAAGGTGGTCGAGTCCACCGGGAAGCTCAGTTTCAGCCCGGGCGGCAGGGCGGCGGCGAGCTGGTTCGCCTTCTGCTTCACCAGGTCGGCGGTGGTGAGCGCGTTGGCGCCGGGCGAGAGTTGGATCGCGACGCCTCCCGCCGGCAGTCCGTTCAGGCGCGTGGTGGTCGAGTAGTCGTCGGCCCCGAGCTCCACGCGCGCCACGTCGGCGAGCCGCACCGCCGATCCGTCGGGCTGTGTCTTCAGGATGATCGCTTTGAACTGCTCGGGGCTGGTCATCAGCGATTGGGCGGTGATCGTCGCGTTCAGCTCCTGCCCCGGCGGCGACGGCAGCCCGCCGAGCTCGCCGCCCGTCACCTGGACATTCTGCGACAGCACGGCCGCCCGCACGTCGGCCGGCATGAGGCTGTAGGTTTTGAGTTTGTTGGGATCGAGCCAGATCCGCAGCCCATACTGGCCGCCGAACACGCGCACGTTGCCGACGCCGTTGACCCGGGCCAGCGGGTCGACGATCTGGCTCCTCAGGTAGTCGGCGATGTCGATGGAGGTGTAGCGACCGCTCGTGTCGGACAGCGCCACGACCATGAGGAAACCCGCCTGCGCCTTGGCGACGCCGATACCCTGCTGCGTCACCTGCGCCGGCAGCAGGGGCAGGGCGGACTGCAGCTTGTTCTGCACCTGCACCTGGGCGATGTCGGGATCGGTCCCCGGGGCGAACGTCACCTGGATTTGCGCGCTGCCGTCCGAGCTGCTGGTCGAGGAGAAATAGAGCAGATGATCCAGGCCGGTCAGCTGTTGCTCGATGACCTGTGTCACCGAGGTCTCGACGGTCGCGGCCGAGGCGCCCGGATAGCTGGTGAAGATGCCGACGGACGGTGGTGCGATCGTCGGATACTGCTCGATCGGCAGCGTGCGGATGGCGAGGGCGCCGGCGACCATGATCACGATCGCGATGACCGCCGCGAAGATCGGCCGCTCGATGAAGAAGCGCGACAGCAACAGCGGCCCCTAGCGGACGTTGTCGGCGGGGACGGCGCGGACCCGCGCCCCGGGTTCGGCTGACTGGGTCCCCTCGACGATCAGCCGGTCGCCGGGATTCAGCCCCGAAGTGACCATCCATTTGTTGGCGACCGTCTGCGACACCGTGAGCTGGCGCTGCTCGACGACGCCCTTGCCGTTGACGACGAGCGCGGTCGGCTGGCCCTTCTGGTCGTGGCCGATGCCTTGCTCCGGCGCGAGGATGCCGGCCGGGTTCACCCCCTCGACGATCGTCGCGCGCACGAACATGCCCGGGAGCAGCAGACCCGACGGGTTCGGGAAGATGGCGCGGAGCGTGACGGCGTCGGTGGTCTGATCGACCGTGATGTCCGTGACCTGCAGGCGCCCGGCGAGCGGATAGGTCGAGCCGTCGTCGAGCGCCAGATGCGCCTCGGCGCTCCCGGGCGCGCCAGCGGTCACCTGGCCCTGCGCGATTTGCCGACGCAGCGCCACGACCTGGGCGACCGACTGGGTCACATCGACGTAGATCGGGTCGAGCCGCTGGATGGTGTCGAGAGCTGTGGTCTGGTTCGCCGTGACGAGGGCGCCCTTCGTGACCGTCGAGATGCCGATCCGTCCGCTGATCGGGGCCGTGATGCGGGTAAAGCCGAGGTTGATCCGCGCGGCGTCCGCCGCGGCCCGATCCTGGCGCACGGTCGCCTCGGCCTCCTTGAACGCAGCTTGGGCGTCGTCGTAGTCCTGCCGGGCCACCGAATCCTGCTTGACGAGCGTGGCGAAGCGCTCGGCCTTCAGGCGGGTGGTGACGAGGTTGGCCTCGGCATTGGCCAGCTGCGCCTTGGCCTGCTCGTAGGCGGCCTGGAACGGCGCTGGATCGATCTGGTAGAGCACCTGCCCGGCCTGCACGATCGAGCCTTCCACAAACAGGCGCGCCCGGATGATGCCGCCCACCTGCGGGCGCACCTCGGCGACCTCGTAGGGACTGGTGCGGCCAGGAAGGTCGGTGGTCAGCTCGACGGGCTGCGCTTCGACGACGACCACGCCGACGGTCGGCGGCGGTCGCTGACCCCCGCTGTTCTGGCCGCCGCACCCAGCAAGCAGCACGGCCAGCAGCAGGCTCAGACGGCAGGCGCGCCAATCCGAGGCCCTCGGTCGCGTCACGCCTCCGGCCTGAGCTTCACCCCGGCCCAGCGGCGCGGATTCATCCAAGCGCCGCCTCCATCAACAAACGCTCAGGAATTCACTTTGGACCCTGCCGCAGCCGCGCGCGCCCATACAACCTGCTCAGGTCGGGCGGTGCAAGCCGGTCGGCTGAGCTCTCGACCTTAGCGCCTCGGCGGCTAACCCCCTTTGGCGGCGCGCTGCGTAGTCCGTCATGAACAGCTTCAGGAGGAGCGCCCATTATGGCGGCTGACCGAACGAAAACACCTTTCAGGCGATGGGCGGCGCTGGCGATGGTCGCCGCGATCGGCCTTGCCGGCGCGGCGGCGGCTCGCGCCGATCCGGTGGATCTGCAGGTGGTGGATCGCGACACGGGCCGCCCGCTCCGCATCTGGCGCCACGACGGACACCTGTTCGTCGCCGGCGAGCCGGGCGAGCGCTACAGCCTGCGTGTGGCCAATCACACGGGCGGCCGCGTGCTGCTGGTCATGTCGGTCGACGGCGTCAACATCTACACCGGCGAGACGGCCAGCTACGACCAGAGCGGCTACGTGCTCGATGCGTATCAGTCCTACGACGTGACAGGCTGGCGCAAGTCGACGACCCAGGTCGCCGCGTTCAGCTTCGCACCGTTGCCGGACTCCTACGCCGCCCGCACGGGCCGGCCCGTCGACGTCGGCGTGATCGGGATGGCCGTCTTCACCGAGCGGGTCATCCCGCCGGAGACCTACGCGGCGCCGCCCGAGAGAGAACAGGAGCCGACCGACGAGTCGGACAGGATGTCGTCGCGCGCTGGCCGGCGCGGCAATTTCGCACCGCCGGTGGTCACGCCGATGACGATCGCGCCTCCGCCGCCGGCGCTCGCGCAGTCGGCGCCCAAGGCCGGCCTCGCCGGCCCCCCGGCCGACAGCGTCGCCATCGAGTCCGAGCGGCGGGACGAGCGGCTGGGCACGGCGCACGGCGCACGCGAATGGTCGGTGGTTCACCTGGTGGATTTCGAGCGGGCGACCTCCTACCCGCAGTGGGTTCGCCAGATCGAGTACGACACCCGCGCGCACCTTCTCGCCAGAGGCGTGATCCCCACGCTGCGCGACGACGGACGCCAGCCCAACCCTTTCCCCTCGGACTCGGAAGGGTTCGTCCCCGATCCGCCAGGCTAAGCTTTGCGCCCGCGGCGGTACGGCGTCTAAACTGGGTCCTGATGGAGTCGGACCCGGCGGACGACGCCGAACTGCTGCGCGCCCACAGCGCCGGAGATTCGCACGCGTTCGCGCGGCTCTACGACCGGTATGACCGACCAAGTTTCCGGTTCATCAGCAGATTGCTCGGGCCTTCGCACCGCGACGCGGCCGAGGATCTGCATCAGGAGACCTGGATCTCGATCTCCAAGAGCGCCGCCGCTTTCGACCCCGGCCAGGCCGCCTTCCCCGCCTGGCTTTTCACCGTCGCGCGCAACAAGGTCTTCGACCACTTCCGCCGGCAGAAGGTGGCCGTGCTGGCGTCCGCCCAGGACGACGCGGTGATGATGACGATCGCTGATCCAGGTCCGACGCCGCTGGACGCGGTCCAGTCACGCGAGTTGGCGCAGCGGCTCATCGCCGCCGTCGACGCGCTGCCGCTGGAGCAGCGCTGCGCCTTCGTCATGTTCGCTGGCGGCGGGCTCTCGCTGGAGGAGATCGCGCAAGCCACCGGCGTCGCCGCGGAAACGGCCAAGAGCCGGCTGCGCTATGCCCGCGCCAAGCTGCGAGAGGCGCTCGCGGGCGAGAGGTCAGAGCATGTCTGATCCAGGCCCCGATCCAATGGACAAGGCTTACCTCGAGGCCGAAGCGGTGCTGGACGACGATGCCGCGCGCGCGGCGCGTCGCGCCCGGGTGCTGGCCGCCGTTGCGCGGGAAGCGACGCCGGCGCAGGCGACCGCCTCCGCGCGGCGGCCCGCCTGGGGACGCGCCCGCTGGCTCGCGGCGGCGGGCGTCGCGGGCCTCGGCCTTCTCGTCGTCACCCAGATCTACCGGCCGGCCCAGCATCAGCCGCCGATCGCGCCCTCCGCCGCTCCGGCGCCGGCGGCCCAGGCCGCGGCCTCGTCGGGCCCGCCGGCGCCGGCGGTCGGAACACCGGCCCCGCCCGCACCCGCCGTCAAGGCCGTCCCGCCGCCTTCCGGCGTCGCCGCGCAAGCCGCGCCGCCCGTCCTGGCGCCCACGATCGCGCCGCCAACCGAACTTGCCGCTCCGCCACCGCCCCCGCCCCCGCCGCCGGCCGCCATGGCGGCCTCGCCCCGGGCGTCGCCGGCCGACGAGGCGGCTGCGCCGCCGCCCGCGTCGTCGGATAGCGTCGTGGTGACGGCCGAGCGGCGCCAGCAGCGACTGGAAAAGGTTCCGGTCGCCGTTTCCACGTTCTCCGGCCAGTCGCGCGACGCCGCGCCGGCCGCACCGTCCGGCGGCTTGCCGGCCGATCAGGCGGCCAGCCTGCGCGCCGCCGCCGCCGCCGGCCGGGCGGCTGACATCGAGGGCCTGCTGGCCAAGGGCGTCCCTGTCGACGCCGCCGACGCCGCTGGCGAGACCGCCCTCATGAAGAGCGTGCAGGCCGACCACCCTGCCGCCGCCGCCGTCCTGCGCCGCCACGGCGCCAGCCTGGATCGCAGGGACAACGCCGGTGAATCCGCGCGCGACATGGCGGCGTCGAAAGACGATTCGGCGCTCGACCGGGCACTCGGCGTTGGCCGGTAAAAACCGATCTAGCGGCGGCCGAGGTGTTTGGTGAGGAAGGACGACATGCGGCGGAACGCATCGTCGCTCTCCGGCGCCAGCATGCTGCTCCAGAAGGCGTGCGGGAGGGCGTCGTAAACCACGAGTTCGGTCGGAACGCCGGCGTCGGTCAACGCCCGCGCGAGGTTGACGGTGCCGCTCAGCAGGACGTCGCGACCGCTCGACAGGCATAGTGTCGGCGGAAAGCCGGACAGGTCGCCCCTGATCGGCGAGAGGAGCGGATCGAGAGGATCGGCGCCGCCGACGTAGGCCCATTTGGCGTCGGTGAGGATCCTGGCCTCGGCCGCTGTAGCGAAGATGCGCAGGGAGTCGGCCGTCCCCGCCAGGTCGGGCTCGCCGGAGAAGACGCCGAGCACGCCCGGCAGCGGCATGCCTTCCGCCTTCAGCCGCATCATCAGCTGCGGCGCGATGACCGCGCCGGCCGATGTGCCGTAAACGCCGATGTCGCGCGGGTCGTGCGCGGCGAGCAGTGTTCGGTACACCGCTAGCGCGTCGTCGACGGCGGCGGGAAAGGGATGCTCGGGGGCGAACCGGTAGAGCACGGCGATGACGTCCAGCCCGGCGAGGGCGGCGACGGGGATGTTTTCGGTCAGCGAGCCTGAATCGGTCGCAAAGCCGCCGCCGTGCAGATTGAGCAGCACGCGGCTGCGATCAGCAGAGCCCGAGGCGGGAGCGATACGCCGGACAGGGACGCCCGCGACGATGTCGTCTGCGACCGTGACCGCATAGGCTTTGCGTTGCTCGGCGCCGACCATCGCCTGGATCTGCGCGGTGATCGGCCGCGTCTGCGCCAAGTCGATCGCGCCGGCCGCTTCCATCGGGACGATAGCCGCGAGGTAGGCGCGCGCCTCGGCGCTCAGGGTGTCCGGCGGCGACGGCAAGGCGGACATGCTCGCCCCCGGCCGGCCGCGCTCTAGGCCGGCACCGCTTCTCCGGCCATGCGATCCAGGCGGCTGTGAATGATGCCTTCGGCCTGCGCCATGATCCGCTTCACAAGCTCCTCGCACGACGGGATGTCGTGGATCAGGCCCTGGCTCTGGCCGGCCGACCAGATGCCGCCGTCGATGTCGCCGCCCTGCATCACGTTGGCCCGGCCGCGCGCGCCGCTGACCAGTTCGCGCACGTCGTCGATGGTCTTGGTCGGATCCTGCTGGATGCGGACGACCTCTTCCGAGATGGCGTTCCGGGCCACGCGCGAGGTGTTGCGCAGCGTGCGGTTGGTCAGGATGGTGTCGCGCTCGGTGTTGCGGACGATGGCCTCCTTCACGTTCTGATGGATGGCCGCTTCCTTCGTGGCCATGAAGCGCGTGCCCATGTTGACGCCGTCGGCGCCCAGCGCCAGCGCGGCCACGAGCGAGCGGCCGTCGGCCATGCCGCCGGAGGCGATCACGGGGATCTTCACCTGATCCACCGTCGCCGGCAGCAACACCATCAGGGTCACGTCGTCCTCGCCGGGGTGCCCGGCGCACTCGAACCCGTCAATCGAGATCACGTCCACGCCCAGCCGCTCGGCGGTCACGCTGTGGCGGGCGGAAGTGCATTTGTGGATCACCTTGACGCCGGCGTTCTTGAAGTCGGGCAGGTGGTCGATCGGGCTGCGGCCCGCTGTCTCGACGATCTTGATGCCGCTCTCGATGATCGCCTTGCGATAGTCGTCGTAAGGGATCGGATTCAGCGACGGCAGCAGCGTCAGGTTCACCCCAAATGGCTTCTTGGTGAGCTTGCGCGTCTTTTCGATCTCGGCATGCAGCGCCTCTGCGGTCGGGAAGAGGTGCGCGACGATGAAGCCCAGCCCGCCGGCGTTGGCCACAGCGGCCACCAGCTCGCCATAGCCGACGCCCGTCATGCCACCCATCACGACGGGGGTTTCGACGCCGAACATCTCGGTGATTTTGGTCTTGATCACGGGCTCGTCTCCCTTTGTCTCCAGCGCACCATGCGCCCCTTGACCCACCGTCATGGCAAGAGGCGGGCAGACTCTCGAATTTCACCGTATCCAATCGGCGACGCTTGTCGAATCCGGGCCGCGCCTTGTGGCTCGCCATGATCGCGCCTAATTTCGCGGCCCTTCGCCAACGGCGACGCCAAGGGAGCTCATGGCCGCGCATTATCTGGAGTTCGAGCGGCCGATCGCCGAGCTCGAGGCGAAGATCGAAGAGCTGTCCAGGCTTTCAGGCGAGGCGGGCGCCGGGTCGTTCGAGACCGAGATCGGCGCCTTGCGCGAACGCGCGGCCCGCATGCGAGAGGAGGCCTATTCCCACCTCGACACCTGGCAGAAGACCCAGGTCGCCCGCCATCCCGAGCGGCCGCACTGCGTCGACTATATCGACAGTCTGATCGAGGAGTTCGTCGAGCTGCACGGCGACCGCAAGTTCGGCGACGACCAGGCGATCGTCGGCGGCCTGGGGCGCTTCCGCGGGACGCCGGTCGTGGTGCTCGGCAACGAAAAGGGCCACGACACCACCACGCGCATCAAGCACAACTTCGGCTCCGCCCGGCCGGAGGCCTACCGCAAAGCGGTGCGCCTGATGGACCTGGCCGACCGTTTCAGCCTGCCGGTGATCAGCTTCGTCGACACCGCCGGCGCCTATCCGGGCGTTGGCGCCGAGGAGCGCGGGCAGGGCGAGGCGATGGCGCGCTCGCTCGAACGCTGCCTGACGCTCGGCCAGCCGATGATCGCCACCGTCACCGGCGAAGGCGGCTCCGGCGGGGCGCTGGCTATCGCGGCGGCCAACAAGGTGATGATGCTGGAACACTCGGTCTATTCGGTCGCCTCGCCCGAGGCGTCGGCGTCGATCATCTTCCGCGACCGCGACGCGGCGCCCAAGACCGCGGCGGCGATGAAAATCACGGCGCAGGACCTGATCGGCTACGCCATCATCGACCGGATCATTCCCGAGCCGCCGGGCGGCGCGCACGCCGATCCGCACGCGGCGATCGCCTCCGTCGGCGACGCCATCGAGGACGAACTCTCCGCCCTCGCGGACCTCTCGCCCGACGAACTCAGGAAACAGCGCGCCGACCGCTTCTACGCGATCGGCCGCACCGGCATGGGCTGAGGCGGCCGGCTATCCGGGGTTCTTGGCCAGCCAGTCGATGGCGTCCTGCTTGCCTTGCGCCGCCGACTTCTGCATCCAAACCCGCGCGGTGGCGTCGTCTTTCGGCACGCCCTGTCCATAGGCGTAGAGCCAGCCGAGGCTGAACTCGGCGTTCTCTTCACCCTGCGCCGCGGCCTGGCGGTACCAGCCGGCGGCGACGGCGAAATCGACCGGCACGCCGTGGCCGTAATAATAGAGTTCGCCGATGTTGTTTTCGGCCGACTTGTCGCCCTGGGCGGCGGCCAGCATGTACCAGTGCATCGCCTGGCCGTAGTCTTGCTGCACGCCGTCGCCGTTGTCGTAGAGCCAGCCGACGTTGTACTCGGCGCTGGCGTCGCCCTGGGCGGCCGCCAGCATGTACCAGTGCATCGCGCTGGCGTAGTCCTTGGACGCGAACGCCGCGTCGCCGCGGTTGTTGGCGACCTGGACGCTGATGCCCTGCGCCGCCGCGGGCGTGGCGACCAGGGCCGGCGCGGCCGCGCCGGCGAGCGCCAGCGCGGCAGCCATCGCCGGCGCGCCCAGGAGTTGTCGAAGTTGGTAGCTCATCGTCGTCGCCCCCTTGAAGCGGCGCGGTCGAACCGTCGACGGCGCGGCCGATAGAACGCGGCTATTTGGCGCGAAGATCAAGAGGCGAGTCAGGCGATCGCCTTCAGGGCGGCGCCGAGTTCGTCGACCTGCTCGGCCGTCGTCGCCCACGAGCACATGAAGCGGGCGCTGCCGTCGAGGAACCGGTAGACGAACCAGCCTGCGACACGCAGCCGCTCCAGCGCGGCGTCGTCCATGGTGACGAAGACTCCATTCGCTTCCACCGGATGGGCGAGCGGAAAGGGCATCAGCCCCGCCAGCCGCCTCGCCATGGCGTTCGCGTGCGCGGCGCGCGCCGTCCAGGCGCCGGTCTCCAGCATGCCGATCCAGGGCGCGGCGAGGAAGCGGGCCTTGGAGACGAGCTGGCCGGCGTGCTTCAGCCGCGCGTCCAGCCGCCGGGCCAGGCCCTTGTCGAAAAAGGCGACGGCCTCGCTTGGCGTCGAACCCGCCTTGGTGCCGCCCAGCACCGCGACGTCGATCCCGAGCCGTTTGACCGCGGCGAGCGGAAAGCCGGCGGCGACGGCGTTCGACAGCCGCGCGCCGTCCAGGTGCAGCCCGAGCCCCGCAGCCGTTGCCGGTCCCGCCAACGACGCCAGCTCGGCCTCTGTGTAGACCGCCCCGAACTCGGTCGCGTTGGTCAGCGACAGCACCGCCGGCGCCTGCCGATAGGAGACGTCCGGCTGCGCCAGCACCGCCGCCAGCGCCCGCGGGTCGATGCGTCCCGCCGCCCCGGCCAACGGGATCAGTCCGACGCCGGCGGAAAAGAACCCCGGCGCGCCGGCCTCGTCGGTGGCGATGTGGCTGTGCTCGTGGCAGATCACCGCCTCGTGCGGATGCGCCAGCGTGGCGAGCGCGAACGCGTTGGCCGCGGTGCCGGAGGCGGTGAACCGCACCTCGCAATCGGCGTCGAGCGCCTGGCGCACCAGGTCGGCCGCCCGCGCGGTGACCGGGTCGCCGCCGTAGCCGGTGACGGCGCCGGCGTTGGCGTCGGCCAGCGCCGCCATCACCTCGGGCATGGCCCCGACGACGTTGTCCGAAGCGAAATCGTAGCGCGCCATGGTCAGCCGGCCACGCGGCCCCAGGCGCGCAGATCGTCGACGAACAGGTCCGGCTGTTCCATCGCGGCGAAGTGGCCGCCGCGCTCGGGCTCGCTCCAGTAGGCGATGTTGTAGGCCCTTTCGATGAAGCTGCGCGGCGGCGCGCCCGTGTAGTCGGTGTCGCCGAGATAGCGGGCGAAGCCGGTTGGCGTCTCGCAGCGCTTGCCTTGCACCGCGGCGAAGGCGCCTTCTTCAAGAAGCCCGCGATAGTACCAGGCGCCGGTCGTGAACGAGCCGGTCATCACATAGAGCATCACGTTCGTCAGCAGTTGGTCCCTGGTATAGACGCCCTCGAGCGGCTTTTCGCGCAGGTCGGACCAGTCGTGGAAACGCTCGACGATCCAGGCGGCCTGTCCCACCGGGTTGCCGGCGCCGAGCCAGGCGACCGACTGCGGCTTCGACATCTGCAGCTGCAGATACGCCCCGAACATTTGCCCGGCTGCGGCGGCGCGGGCGGCCCAGGCCTGCTCGGCTTCGCCCTGCGGTCCACCCGGCGGGCGGAAGGCCATCATGTTCAGGTGGATGGCGCGGGCGTGCGGCGCGTGGTCGAAGCCGAGCCACGAGGTGATCACCGCGCCCCAGTCGCCACCCTGCGCCAGGTAGCGGTCGTAGCCGAGCACCTCGGTCATCAGCGCGTTGAACAGGCGCGCGGTGCTGCGCTGGCCGATCGGCCGCTTCGGCTTCGACGAGAATCCGAACCCGGGCAACGACGGGATCACCAGGTCGAAGGCGTCGCTCTTCGCCCCGCCGAAGCGCGTGGGGTAGGCGAGTTTTTCGATCGCGTCCCAGAACTCGTAGTGGCTGCCCGGCCAGCCGTGGCTGAGCAGCAACGGCCGCGCGCCCTCCGCCTCGCCGACAACGTGGACGAAGTGGAGGTCGAAGTCTTCCACCCGCGCCGTGAACTGCGGGAAGCGATTCAGCAGCTCGGCGGCGCCGCGCCAATCGTAGCTGTCGACCCAGTGCGCACAGAGCGACTTCAGGAATGCGCCATCGCAGCCGTACGGCCACCCGTCCTCGACCTCCGGCTGGGGCGGCCATGGATAGGCGCGAACGCGGTCGAACACCGCGCCCACGGCGTCCTTGGACCAACTCACGCTGAAGGGCTTGATCTCGGCCATGGCCGCCTCCGCGGGCTTTCAGATCGTCGTGGCAAGCCTTGCGGCGTTCACGCTGCGACGGTCAAGCGTCGTCGGGCGAACTCAGGCGGCGCGGTCGTCGCGGGCGGCGGCGGCGGCCGCCGGGCTGAACCCGGCGTGCAGGGCCCGGCGAAGCTCGTTCCACAGCAGGTCCAGCGAAATGTTCGGCGAAATCTTGCCGGCCAGCTTCAGCACCACCAGCCCGTGGATGGCCGACCAGAACACGTGCGCGATGATCTCGGGCTCGCCGACCAGATAGCCCGCGTCCAGCAGGCACTGCATGTAGGCGCTCATCTGCACGCGGGCGCGGGCGCCGGCGCGCACCAGGTCCGGGTATTCGTCCTCGGTCGGCTGATTGAGGTCGAACATCAGCCGATAGGCGGCCGGGTTTTCGAAGGCGAACTTCAGGTAGGCTTCGCCGACGGCGCGCGATCCCTCACGGCCGTCCGTGACCGAGGCGAAGGCTGTCTCCAGCGCCTCGGCGAACCGATCGAAGCCGGAGGCGCGCGCCGCGGCCAGGATGTCGTCCTTGTCCTTGAAGTACCGATAGGGCGTCATCGGGCTCACGCCGAGTTCAGCCGCCAGCTGGCGCATCGACACCGCGCTGGGGCCTTCCTCGGCGAATAGCTTTTCCGCTGCGGCGATCAGGCGGCAGCGAAAACCCTCGATCTCTTCTTCGGACAACGTGCGCGGCAAAGGCCTGACCCCTGGGTGATCATTGATCCGTCTAAGCCATATGTAGGCCGGCGTAAATTCCAATATAAGACGCCCTGTCTACCACGTTAGGGTGTGGCGGCCGTAGGACGCGCCGGCTCAGGCGTCCACGCGATTGGGGCGAAACCCGACGTTCAGAGCGCGCCGCAGTTCGCGCCATACAGCGTCGACGTCGACCTTAGGCGAGATTTTGCCGGCGAGCTGGAGCATCACCAGGCCATGGATCGCCGACCAGAACACGTACGCGACGACGAGCGGGTCGCCGGCGATGACGCCGGCGTTCATCAGCCCGCGGTTGTATGCGCTCATCGTGGCTCTCGCCCGGTTCGCCGCCTGAACCAGGCCCGGATAGTCGTCTTCGGTCGGCTGCGTGAGGTCGAACATCAGCCGATAGGCCGCCGGGTTGTCGAAGGCGAAGCGGAGATAGGCGCGGCCGACGGCCTTGCCCCGCGCCGCGGCGTCTCCCGGCCCCGCGTGGGCGGCCTCGAGCGCGTCGGCGAAGCGGTTGAAGCTCGAGGTGCGGGCGGCGGCGAGGATCTCGTCCTTGTCCTTGAAATACCGATACGGCGTCATTGGGCTGACTCCCAGCGCCGCCGCGATCTGGCGCATGGACACCGAACTCGCGCCGTTCTCCGCGAACAGGCGCTCGGCGACGGCGATCAGTCGGCCGCGGAACCGTTCGATCTCGGCTTGGGTCAAGGTTCGGGGCATCAGCGGCGCTTCACGATATCGGGACTTGCGGGACGATATGTCTTACTACATACATTTACAATGTAAGAAATAGACGGTGGAAGGTCGTGGCGATGGACGGGTCGCAACCGAAAAATCCTTACCTCGCCGGCAACTTCGCCCCCGTCGCCGACGAACTCGACACCGACCTTGTCGTCGCCGGCGAGTTGCCTCGCGGTCTGCGCGGCGTCTTCTATCGCAACGGGCCCAACCCTCAGTTCGAGCCGCGCGGCGCCTATCACTGGTTCGCCGGCGACGGGATGGTTCACGCGATCCGCGTCGGCGAGGGCCGCGTTCACTACCGCAATCGCTACGTACGCACCCCGAAATGGAGCCTCGAACACGCCGCGGGGCGGGCGCTCTTCGGCGGCTTCGATCCCATGGCGGCCGATCCCTCCGTCGCCAACGAGGATGGCGGCGTCGCCAACACAAACATCGTCTGGCACGCGGGCCGGCTCATGGCGCTCGAGGAGGCGCACCCGCCGTTCGCGCTCGACCCGGACACGCTCGACCCGCTGGGATATTGCAACGCCTACCGCGGCCGCGTGACCGCGCACCCCAAGGTCGACCCAGCCTCGGGCGAGATGCTCTGGTTCGCCTACTCGGTCGGCCGGCGGCCCTTCTCCAACACCGTCTCCTTCGGCGTGACCGCGGCGGATGGCCGGGTGACGCGCCGCGATGATTTCGAAGCGCCTTTCTCATCGATGGTGCACGATTTCCTGGTCACCGGCCGCCACGTCCTGTTCCCGATCCTGCCGCTGACCGGCAGCCTCGAGCGGGTCATGGCGGGCGGGCCCGCCTTCGCCTGGGAGCCGGAGAAGGGCAGCCACGTCGGCGTGATGGCCCGCGACGGCGGCGTCGAAACCATGCGCTGGTTCACCACGGACGCGGTCTACGTCTTCCACCCGATGAACGCCTGGGAGGACGGCGAGCGCATCGTCGCCGACGTGATGGAATATCCATCGGCGCCGCTCTTTCCCAACGCTGACGGATCACCCGGCGAGAACGCCGCGGCGCGGCTGGTGCGCTGGACGTTCGACCTGGCCGGGGCCTCCGACACCATCAAGCGTGAGCCGCTGGACGATCTCAGCGGCGAATTCCCGCGCTTCGACGAACGGCGCGCCGGCCTCGCCTACCGGCACGGCTGGTTCGCCGCCAGCGAGAGCCGCCCGGGCGTGATCCGCTTCGACTGCTTGGCGCACATCGATCACACGACCGGCAAGCGGGCGGTGTGGCGCGGCGACGGCGGCGCTTCGCCTTGCGAGCCGGTGTTCGTCCCACGCGCGCCCGACGCCGCGGAGGGCGACGGCTGGATCGTGACGCTGGTCTATCGGCCGTTGGAGGACGCCAGCGACTTCGTGGTCTTCGACGCCCTCGACATCGCGGCCGGCCCGATCGCGACCGCGCGGCTGCCGCGGCGGGTTCCGTTTGGCTTCCACGGCAACTGGCGTCCGCTGCCGGCCTGAGCCGGCTTCAGCGCAGGCCGCCGAACGGCACGACCTTGTTCGACGCGTCGTGGCCGATGTCGGCCGCGCCGAGGAACGCGATGCCGGAGCGCTCGCACCAAAAGCGCGTCACCGCCTCGGCGGTCATGCCGAAGTCGGGCTCGTTCGGCGGCACTTCGCTTACGCGCCCCAGCCGGATGCCGGCGACGCGGCGGATCGCCGGCTGGCTGGTCAGGTGGAAGAAGGCGCGGTCGATCCGGTACATGGCCTCCGACACCTCCTCGAGCATCAGCACGTGACCTGACAGGTCCGGCTCCAGCGGCGTGCCCAGGATCTGGCCAAGCACGGTGAGGTTGAAAGCCGCGGCCGGCTGGCCCGGCGCAAGACTGGGCTCCAGCGCGCCCGCCTCGCCGTCGACCAGCCACGCGAGCGCGCGCCGGATCGCCGCGTCGCCGCCGTCGCGCAGCACGTCCTGCGCCACAGGCCCATGCGCGGCGCCGGTGAATCCGGCGCGGTAGAGGCCGGCCATCAGGGCGCCGGCGTCGCTGTAGCCCAGGTAGGCCTTGCTTCGCGCCGCGCCGGTCAGCCGGGCGAGCGCGGCCTCGGCCATGCGGCAGGCGCCGTATCCTCCGCGCGCGACCCAGACAGCGTCCAGCGTCGGGTCGTTGGCCGTCTCGACGAACGCGGCCGCGCGCGCGGTGTCGTCGCCGGCGAAGTGGCCGCTGGAAAGCAGCGTCTGCGGATGGAAGATGAGCTCGGGCGCCGCCTCGCCGAACTGGGCGGCCGCCACCGCCCGCACCCGCTCCGGAACCTCGGGCGACATGCGCGATGCGGGCGCGACGACGCCAATGCGGATCGGCTTGCGGCTCATTGCGTGGCGTCCAGGGCGCTCATAGGGTCCGGCGATGATTCCGGGCCAAGCCTACTTCTTCTGCGGCGTCGGCGGCAGCGGCATGACGCCCCTTGCGCTCATCGTGCAGGCGCTCGGCGGCGTGGTCGAGGGCTCCGACCGCGCGCTCGACCAGGGCCGCAACGCCGCGCGGTTCGACTTTCTCCGCGCCAAGGGCGTTCGTCTGCACCCGCAGGACGGCTCGGGCGTCAACCGGCCGGATCAGATCCTGGTGATCTCCGGCGCGGTCGAGGAGTCCATCCCCGACGTCCGTTCAGCCCGCCGGCTCGGCCTGCCGATCGTGACGCGCGCGGCCCTGCTGGCGGAGCTCTTCAACGACAGCGCGATGGGCGTCGGCGTCGCCGGCACCAGCGGCAAGTCCACCACCACCGGCATGATCGGCTGGATCCTCGACCGCGCCGGCGCCGATCCGACCATCGTCAACGGCGCCGAGATGAAGCCTTACGTGCGGCCCGGGGCGCCGTTCGCCAGCGCGCGGGTGGGACGGGGGCCGGCCTTCGTCGCCGAGGTGGACGAAAGCGACGGCTCGATCGCGCTCTTTCGGCCGAAGGTCGCGGTGGTCAACAACATCTCCCTCGATCACAAGTCGATGGACGAGCTTCGGACGCTGTTCGCCGGCTTCGTCGCCGGCGCCGGGACGGCGGTGCTCAATCTCGACAACGCCGAGACTCGCGCGCTCGCCGGTTACGCCGGCCGCGACATCACCTACAGCCTGAGCGACGCCGGCGCCGACCTGCTCGCCGGACCGCCCACGCTGGCGCCCGCCGGCGTCGCCTTCACCGTCACGGAACGGTCGAGCGGCGCCAGCGCTCGCATCGACCTGCCCGTGCCCGGCCTGCACAATCTCGCCAACGCGCTGGCCGCGATCGGAGCCGTGCGCGCCCTTGGCGTACCGCTCGCCGACGCGGCGGCCGCGCTCGCCGGCTTCACCGGCATCCGCCGCCGGCTGGACGTGGCCGGCGAGGCGGGCGGCGTCACCGTGATCGACGATTTCGCCCACAATCCCGACAAGGTCGCCGCCAGCCTGGCGACGCTGCACGCCTTCCCCGGCCGGCTCCTCGTCATGTTCCAGCCGCACGGGTTCGGGCCGCTGAAGATGATGAAAGACGCCTTCGTCGAGACGTTCGTTCAGGCGCTGGCCGCCAAGGATGTCCTGCTCATGTCGGAGCCGGTCTACTACGGCGGAACGACCGACCGCAGCGTCTCCAGCCGCGACATCGCCGACGCCATCGCCGCGCGCGGTCGCAGCGCCGAAGCGCCGGGCGATCGCGCCGCTTGCGGCGAGCGGCTGCTCGCGCTCGCCCGCCCCGCCGACCGCATCCTCATCATGGGCGCTCGGGACGATTCCTTGTCCGAGTTCGCCGCCGACCTGGTCGCCCGCCTCGGCGCGGCGGTGGCCTCGTGACCCGCCCGGACGCCGCCCTCTATTCCACCCGCCACGGCCCCATGTGGGCGCTGACCGGCGACGCCTACGTCACACGCTCGCTCGAGGTCTATGGCGAGTACGGCGCCGACGAGGCCGACCTCTTCCGCCAGGTGGTGCGGCCGGGCATGACCGTGGTCGAGGCGGGCGCCAACATCGGAACGCACAGCGTCGTGCTCGCCCGCGCCTGCGCGCCGGCGCCGCTGATCGCTTTCGAGCCGCAGCAGCGCGTCTTCCAGCTGCTCTGCGCCAACCTGGTGATGAACCAGGTCGCCAACGCCATCGTCTACCCGGACGCGGTCGGCGCGGCGGCGGGCATGGCGGTGATCCCCAAGCTCGACTATGGCGCGGCCTACAACTTCGGCTCGGTCAGCGTGCAGCAGACGGCCGCGATGGCCTGGGACCAGGGACAGCCGACGCGCATCGTCGCCATCGACGACCTCGCCCTGCCGGCCTGCGGCTTCTTCAAGATCGACGTCGAAGGCTTCGAGGCCGAGGTGCTGCGCGGCGCGACCGACACCATCGCCCGTTGCCGCCCGGCCCTCTACGTCGAGAACGACCGCGAGCGCCATCAGGCCGAGCTGATCGCGCTCATCGATACGCTGGACTATGTCCAGTACTGGCACGTCGCGCCGCTGTTCAGCCCGAAGAACTTCAACGGCGTCGGCAACGACGTCTTCTCGGGCTCTGTCAGCCTCAACATGTTCTGCGTGCCGCGCGAGAGCCCGCTCGCCATCACCGGCTTCGAACGCATCGACCCGAAGAACTGGCGCTCGCCCGTCGGCCCGATCCCAGGCTGAGGCGAGGGGTCGCCGGGGGCGGCCGCTCAGCAAATCCCTGAGCGCCCCCTCGGCCGTGGTTTAATGCTCATCAGTCCGCGGCGTACGATGTGAAGTGTTCCTGTTTGGCGAGAGTCCGCTCCCGCCGGCGCAGAAATTGTTGTTGTTATTGTTATTGTTGTTGTTTCCTGCGTATCGGGAACCTTCGC
>DATGKF010000139.1:0-21345 GCA_035294785.1 Caulobacteraceae bacterium
CGCCGAGATAGGCGAGGTGGTTGGCCTTCGCGCCCTTGCCGACCGTGACCTTCTTCACCTCGACGAAGTTGCCGATGTGCGCCGCCTCGCCGATGTCCGCGCCCGGGCGTAGCCGCGCATAAGGCCCGACCAGAGCGCCGGCGCGCACGATGCAGCCTTCCAGGTGGCTGAACGAGCGGATCACCGCGCCCGCTTCGACGGTCACACCCGGCGCGAAGACGACGAACGGCTCGACCACCGCGCCGCCAGCGATCTCGGTGTCGGCCGAGAGGTAGACCGTCTCCGGCGCGGCCATGCTGACGCCCGCATCCATCAGCTCGCGCCGCCGCCGCGTCTGGAACGCGGCCTCGGCCGCCGCCAGTTCAGCTTGGCTGTTGACGCCCATGAAAGCCTCCTCCGGCGCGTAGACCGCGCGCACGCTCATTCCCGCCGCGTTGGCGATGCCGACGATGTCGGTCAGGTAGTATTCGCTCTTGGCGTTCTCGTTCTTCACCTGCGCCAGCCAGGAAAAGAGCAGCGGCGCCGGCGCAGCGAAGACGCCGGAGTTGCAGGCGGTCACCGCAAGCTCCGCCGGCGTCGCCTCGCGCGCCTCGACCACCCGCTCGAGCCGGTCGCCCTCGCCCATGATCATGCGCCCGTAGGCGCCCGGATCCCTGGCGTGGAAGCCCATCACCGCGAGGTCCGCGCCGGCGTCGCGCAGCGTGAGCAGCGGCTCGAAGTCCTTCGCCGTCAGGGACGGGCCGTCGGCGTAGCTGATCACCACGTCGCCGTCGAAGCCGGCTAGCGCGTCCTTGGCGGCCAGGACGGCGTGGCCGGTCCCGAGGGGAGGATCCTGGACCGCGATCGCGCCCTTGCCCAAACGCGCCTCGACATGCGCAGCGACCGCCGGCATGGCGGCGCCGACCACGACGACGATACGCTTCGCCCCCATCGCCTCGGCCGCGTCGATGACCCAGTCGATCATCGGCCGGCCGCCGACCGTGTGCAGCACCTTTGGCGTCGGCGACTTCATCCGCGTGCCCTGGCCGGCGGCGAGGATCACGGCGGCGCGGGCGGTCATGGGCTGGGCTTCCTCGAATCTGGCCGTTGCGCGATGGCCCGATTTAGCCGAAACGGCCCGCCATGTCCTTGGCCCCGGGAAGCCTGGCCGGCGCGACGATCGCGTTCGACCTCGACGGCACGCTGGTCGATTCCGCCCCCGACCTGGTCGGCTCGCTGAACACCGTGCTGCTGGAGGAGAGGCTGCCGACGCTTCGCCTCGAACAGGCGCGGCTGATGGTCGGCCGGGGCGCCCGAGCGCTGATCGAGATGGGCTTTTCCGCCGCCGGCCACCCAGTGCCCCCCGATCGCGCTCGCGATCTCACCCGCCGATTCATCGACATCTACCGCGAGCGGTTGGCGTTCGAGAGCCGCCCCTTCCCGGGGCTGGAGACGGCGCTGGATACGCTGACGGGCGCGGGCGCAGTGCTCTGCGTCTGCACCAACAAGTTCACCGACCTTTCCGTCGGCGTGCTCGAGGGCCTGGGCCTCGCGAGCCGCTTCGCCGCCATCGTCGGGCCAGATTCGGCGCCGGCGCCGAAGCCGGACGCCCGCCACCTGATCACCGCCGTCGAGGCGGCGGGCGGGCGGATCGATCGCGCGCTGATGATCGGCGACAGCGCCTCCGACGTCGGCGTGGCGCGGGCGGCGGGCGTTCCGTCAGTGGTCGTGACGTTCGGCTACACCGAGATCGCGGCCGCCGAGCTCGGCGGCGACCACCTCATCGACCACTATTCGGAGCTGCCGGCCCTGGCGGCGCGAATCCTTGCTGCGCCCGCAGCGGCCTGATCCCGCCTGGCCCAGCTAGCCGCACGCGGTCAGTTGTGGCCGGCCGGCGGGGCGCTTGAGTGGGTGGTCGTATGCCCGCAACGGGCCGCCAGCCCGCGCGCGCCGCCCGTGCGGAGCAGTTGTTCACGTCCGGCCGCCGAGTTGCACGGATCGGGCGGTTCCAGGTTGAGCGCCCGGCTCGACGACGCCGGCGGCGGCGGCACGAGGCACTTGCAGCTGAGCACCGGCGCGCTCAGTGGCACCGGCGTCTTGACGGTCACGCACTTGCCGCCCTTCGGCGGGGTGCACGCGAGGCCTTCGCGCTCGCAGCCGTCGGTCGCGTCGGTCTTGCACGCTCCCGCAGCGCCGACGTGGGTTGGCGCGGCGGCGACCGCCAGCCCAATCGCGCCAGACAAGACCAAACCGAACGCCACTCTCATTCGAACAGCCATCGGATCCCCCCTTCGGGTCTTTGGCGCGAGCGGCCCTTTTAAGACTTACGACAACGTCGGCCGCTCGCCGATGATGGACACCCGCTGGCCGAAGCGGCTGTAGGGGAAGTAGTCCCACACAGCGTGGTGCTGCGTGCAGCGGTTGTCCCAGAAAACGAGCGTGTTGGGCGTCCAGCGGACGCGGCACTGGAAGTCGACGCGGCTCTCGATGTGGCGCCAGAGCATCTCCAGCACCGCGTCGCTCTCGCGGCGCTCGAGTTCGTTGATCCTGGTGGTGAAGCCGCGGTTGACGAAGATCGCTTTGCGGCCGTTGCCGGGGTGGGTGATCACCACCGGATGCACCGCCCGCGGCCAGCCGCCCGGCGGCTCGGGCGCGCCGTACCCGCCAGTATAGATTTTCTGGCCATCATGAGTGGCCGTCAGGCCCTCGATGAAGCTCTGCATCGCCTCCGAGAGCGCGTCGTAGGCGCGGATGGTGGACGAAAAGCAGGTGTCGCCGCCGCCGACCTCCGGCGTCTCGGTGATGTAGAGCATCGAACCCATCGGCGGCTCGACGTCGCAGGTGACGTCGGTGTGCCAGCCCTCGCCGGCGACAAAGCGCGAATTCTGGTCGGCCTTGACGACGAGCACCTCCGGGTCGGCGCCGATGCCGCCGCGCGCGGCCGCGTGCTCCGGCGAGACTTTCTTGGCGTGATACGGGTGCACGTGCAGGCGACCGAACATGCGCCCGAAGCGCTTGTGGTCCTCGATGGTGAGCGTCTGGTCGCGGAAGACGAGCACGTGGTGGGCGTTGAACGCCGCTTCGACTTCGGCGAACTGTTCCGCCGCCAACGGCCGCGAGAGGTCGACGCCTTCGATCTCGGCCCCGATGACCGGATTGAGCGGGCTGACCTGGATCGTCCGGGTCGCGAGCCGCTTTGCTTCGGCCGGAACCCGATGGGCGAGCTTGGCGGCCAAGGCGTCCTCCTCGTCGGCTTGCCGCCCTGAGCGTAGGTCCGCGCGGCGCGCTTTGCACCCGAATCTTGTTGGGCGCGGGGCGAGGGTCTATAGGCTCGCCTCCCCCGGCGGGCCGGACGCGTAGCTCAGCGGGAGAGCACCTCGTTCACACCGAGGGGGTCACAGGTTCAATCCCTGTCGCGTCCACCAGCCGGAAGCTCGGCTGCCATCGGAAGGGGGCCTCGATGCAGCGGACCACGAGAGTGGCGTTGACGCTGAGCGCGATCGCTGCGCTCGCCGGCGCGGCGCAGGCCGCGACCAACCGCGAGGCGAAGCTGTTCGATCCGCCGACGGCGACGAAGACGCTGGCGCCGAAGTCGGCGGACGATCCGCTCGGCCAGATCACCTGCACCTATTCGGCCGGACTGATGGTCTGGGAATCCGGAACGGACTCGCCGGACCCTGGCGACGCCAAACTGGCGCCCTTCACCGGCGCGAAGCGGCCGGCCTGCGCACACGCCGCGCCCACCGGCGCCGTCGCGGTGAAGACCGAGGGCTTCTTCCTCCTCGGGCGCAAGGGACCGTTCCTGGTGTTCGAAGCGAGCGACCCGAACGGGGCCGTCGACTTCATGGTGCTGGCCGCGAGCGACGGCCACACCGTCTTCACCGACGCCGAATCCGACCGGGTCGGCATGCGGTCGGTCACGCTGACGAACGGGGTGCTCCGGCTGACCTACACGCGCGGGCTGAACGCGTCGTGCTCGGTCCCGCAGGACGGCGCGGCCTGCTGGACGAAGCTGGCCAAAGCCGGCGATATCCCGGCCGCGGTCGCCAAGACGCCGCCGCCGGTCGCCGCGTGCAAGGCCGCTTACCGCAAGGGCCCGCATCCGACGCCGGCGGACGACCCCAGCATCATCCTCTACCCCGTCCAGACCACCATCGACGCGGCCGGCAAGGCCGACGTCGTCGTGCGTGGCGCGCTCACCTGCGAGCCCATGCCTTGAGGCGCTGCTGGGCGTGGCGTAAGCATCGGCCGCTGGGGGCAGCGACAACGTCAGCCGGAGGCCCGATGCGCCCCTCACTTCTCGCCGTTCCCATCCTCGCCGCGGCGCTCGCCCTGCCGACGCTGGCGTCCGCGCTCAATCCTCAGCCGCTGCCGCCACGCATCCACCCGATGTCGCACCGCTCGCACGACGAACCGCCCGATCCTTGCCTGCAGTTCCACAGCCATCACCAGCGGGACCGCTGCGAAGCGCACCGCCGCCACGATCACCGCTAGGCGCGCCGCGGCGCAGCCTGACGCAGCGGCAGCCCGCCCCTTATCCAATCAGCGTTTGCGCATGCCCATGGACCGGGGCAGTGTGACGGCGAGTTCCGGATAGGGAGACCCCAAAATGGGCGTGTTGGATGGCAAGGTGGTGCTGGTCACCGGCGGCGGGAACGGCATCGGCAAGGAGTGCGCGTTGATCGCGGCGCGCGAGGGCGCGAAGGTGCTGGTCAACGACCTCGGCGGCGGCGAGCGCGGCGGCGACGAGGGCTCGGCCGGGCCAGCCGAGGCGGTGGCGGCCGAGATCCGCGCCGCCGGCGGCCAGGCCGTTTCCAATTCCAAAAGCGTCACCGACATGCCCGCCGTGCGCGACATGGTGCGCCAGGCGATCGACGAGCTCGGCGGCCTGCACGCGGTGATCAACCCGGCCGGCATCCTGCGCGACGGGATGTTCCACAAGATGCCGGACGAGGACTGGGACATCGTGGTCGCCGTCCATCTGCGCGGCTCCTACAACGTCTGCCGCGCCTCGATCGAGCACTTCCGCGACCAGGGCGAAGGCTCCTACGTGCTGTTCACCTCGACCTCCGGCCTGATCGGCAATATCGGCCAGACAAACTACGCGGCCGCCAAGCTCGGCATCATGGGCCTCTCGCGCGTGCTGGCCATGGAGGGCGCGTCCAAGGGCGTGCGCTCCAACATCATCGCGCCCACCGCCTGGACCCGGCTGATCGCCACCATTCCGGTGAAGGACGAGGCCGGCGCGGCGCGCATGAAGGCGATGCAACAGGCGCTGCGGCCCGACCAGCCGGCGAAGCTGGCGGTGGCCCTCGCCTCCCCGGCGGCGAAGGACGTGACCGGCCAGATCTTCGGCGCCCGCGCCGAGACGCTGGAGCTGTTCAGCCAGCCCCGGCCCGTGGAGTCGCTGACCGCAGACGGAACCTGGACGGTGGAGAAGATCCTCGCGGACGCCCTGCCGAAGATGGCCCCCAAGTTCACGCCCCTCATGGGCGCCGGCCAGCAACAGCAACAGCGAGCGCCGGCTGGCTAGCCGCTGCGTCCGACAACGACCGTCATCGGGTCGCTGCTCCAGCCGTCGCGCAGGCGGACGACCTCGATGTCGGTGAAGCCGGCGCCGGCCAGGTAGAGGCGCACGAGGTCGGCGTGGCCGGGTTCGCCCAGCGCCAGCCAGATCTGCATCGCCTTGGTCGGGAAGCAGCGGTTGGAGAAGCTGACGACCAGCGGCGCGCCCGGCTTCAGGCAGCGGCGGACGTCGGCGAGCACCTCGACGGGCCGCTCCAGGTATTGGATGCCCACGCAGATCATCGCCGCATCCAGGCTGGCGTCGCCCAGCGGCAGCGACGGCTCGCGGTTGAGATCGCGGATGAACCAGCGGTCGAGCCTGGGGTTGGCGGCCAGCTCCTCGGCGTTCATGCCATGGCCGATCACCTCGCCGTAGGCGACGTCGTCGGGCAGGTGGCTGATCCAGCTGCTCATCAGGTCGACGATCACGCCGCCCGCGGGCAGCGCCCGGCGATAGAAGTCGGTCAGCGCGGCGATCGCCGCATCGTCGATGTGGGTCTCGAGCCTGGCCTCGACGTAGAAGGCGGCGTCGTCGCCACGATCCTCCTTGTCGAACGAGCCGGGCGGAAAGCGGGGCATGTCGGCGGCCATGACCGAGCCTGCACAGATGCGGGCGAGCCGGCAAGCCGGCTTCAGGCGGGACGACGCTCCTTGACCAACGCCAGCGTGGCGACGGCGCCGACGAGGGCCAACGCGGCGCCGAACCAGAAGACGGCCACGTGGCCGACGTGGTCCCACAGCGCGCCGGCGACAAGCGAGGCGATGAGGCCCGAGAGCCCCACCACTGCGCCGTACCAGCCGAGGCCGCTGGCGCGCAGGCCTTCGGGCGAGAAGTCGCTGGCCAGCGTCTTGCCGACGGCGCGGTAGACGCCCTGGAATAGGCCGTAGAGCAGGAAGAGCGGCGCCGTGATCAAGACGCTGCGCGAGAGGGCGAACCCCAGGTAGGCGACGAGGAAGACGGCCATGCCGCCGGCCAGCAGCCGCTTGCGGCCCACGCGGTCGGCGAGGACGCCGACGGGGTATGAAGCGAGCGCGGCCACGAGGTTGTAGCCGGCGTAGATCAGGATGGTCACGGGCAGCGAGACGCCGAGCGACCTGGTCTGCAGGATCAGGAAGGCGTTGGACGAGTTGCCTAGCCCAAAGAGGCCGATGGCGAGCAGGTAGGCGCGATAGGCGGGCGGGAAGCGGGTGATCGCGGCGCCCAGCGTCGCCTTGGCGGGCGCCGCCGCGCGGGTTTCCGCAACGAACAGCACCATCACGAACGCCAACGCGCCCGGGATGACCGCCAGGAGGAAGAGCTGGCGCATCGGCACGGCGAGCAACGAGAGCAGGATGACGGCGAGCACCGGTCCGACGAAGGCGCCGGCGTTGTCGCCCGCGCCCTCCAGCCCGAACGCCTTGCCGCGGTGCTCCGGATCGGCGGAGGCGGCGACGAGGGCGTCGCGCGGCGCCGATCGCACGCCGGTCCCCAACCGCTCGAGAAGCCTCGCGCCCACGGCCACCGGCCAGACGGATGCAAGGCCGATCAGCGGCTTGCACAGCGCGGCCAGCCCGAAGCCGATCAGCGCGATCCGCTTGTGGCGGTGCAGCCGGTCTGAGATCGAGCCCGATACGCCCTGCACCAGGTTCTGCACCGCCAGGGCGCCGCCTTCCATCAGGCCGACCACCCCGCCGCTCGCCTTCAACGTCTCGGTCAGGAACACCGGCAGCACCGGGTAGAGCATCTCCGTCGAGACGTCGGCGAAGAAGCTGGCGAACGCCAAGAAGACGGTGCTGCGGCTAAGGCCGGTCAGGGCGCCGGCGCGGGGTCTTTGGGCCATCGCGCTCTTTACGCCGCCGTCCGGTCGCCGCGATAGCGCAGGCCCACGCGCCGTGGGCGGAGATTCCTAGGCAGCGCTGTCTAGACGAGCTGTCCCGCACGGCGCTACCCTGGGGCCTACAACCCAGGAAACCCGCGGAGGAAACGCCATGGCGCAGTCAGGCGATACGACAACCCTTGAACGCTCCCGCTCGCAGGCGGCGGAGCTGAAATCGGCGAGCGCGCTGGCCTTCGCGCCGAACGGCGTGCTGCTGGTCGGCGACAGCCTTGGCGGCGCGGTGCACGCGTTCGAAACCGGCGATGTGACGTCCAGCGGCTCCGGCCCGGTGCAGGTCGAGGATCTGACGGGCAAGATCGCCGCTCTGCTGGGGACGACCCCCGACCAGGTCCGCGTGCCCGACATCGCGGTCAATCCGGCCTCTGGCAACGTCTACCTGGCGGTCGCGCGCGGCGCGGGCGCCGACGCCGAGGCGCTGATCCTGAAAGTCGACCGCTCGGGCGCGATCACCGAACTCGATCAGGACGCCACGCCCCACACCTCGATCGCGCTGGTGGACCAGCCCGACGCCGACAAGGTCGACCGGCGCGGCAACGCCCTGCGCACCGACACCATCACCGACCTCGGCTACGTCGACGGCAAGGTCGTCGTGGCGGGCCTCTCGAACGAGGAGTTCGCCTCGACCCTGCGCGCCATCCCTTGCCCGTTCTCGAGCATCGAGAAGGGCGCGGCGATCGAGATCTGGCACGGCGCCCATGGCCAGTACGAAACCAACGCGCCGATCCGCACCTTCATCCCCTACGAGTTCGACGGAAAGCCGGAGATCCTCGCCTCCTACACCTGCACGCCGCTGGTGCGCATCGCGGTCGAGAAGCTGACGCCTGGCGCGAAGGTGATGGGGATGACAATCGCCGAGCTCGGCAACATGAACCGCCCGCTCGACATGATCGCCTATCGCAAGGACGGGGTTGACCACATCCTGATGGCCAACTCCAACCGCGGCGTGATGAAGCTGGATGCGACCGACCTCGGATCATATCATCAGATCACGGACAAAATCGCCGGCACCAAGGGCGTGCCCTACGAGACGATCACGGCGCTCGAGGGCGTGCGGCGGCTCGACCGGCTGGACGACGGCCACGCGCTGGCCATGGTGGCGACCGGCGAGGCGCTGAACCTCACCACCATCGCGCTGCCTTGAGCGAGGGCGGCCCGCGCATCGAGCGCGCGGGCGCCGCCTTCCGCGCGACGCCATGGCGTGGCGCGGCGCCCGACGGCGGCTGGGCGGCCGTCTTCGCCGTCTTCGCCAGCGAGCGCGATGGCGCGCCGCCGCTGTTCGGCCGCTATGCCCGCGCCGGCGAGGCGATCGTGTTCACCCCGCGCTTCGCCCCGGACCCGGCGCTTCGCCTACGCGCGCACTTCCGCCCCGCCGGCGCCGAGCCCGTCACCGCCTGGTTCGGCGGCGTGCCGCAGCCGCCGCGCGCGCCGACCACGCGGGTGGTTTCGCTGACCCCGAGCGCGGCCGTCTGGCCGGAGAACCTGCTTCGCCTCTACATCGCCTTCTCGGCGCCCATGCGCATCGGCGAGGCCTGGTCGCACATCCGCATGCTGGACGCAGCGGGGCGGCCGATGGGCGGGATGTTCGTCGAGATCGACCAAGAGCTCTGGGATCCCAAGGGCCAGCGGCTGACCGTGCTGCTCGATCCCGCGCGCATCAAGCGCGGCCTGGTCGACCACATCAACGAAGGCCCGCCCCTCGCGGCGGGCGGCCGCTGCACACTGGAGATCGACGCCTATTGGCGCGACGCTGCGGGCGGGCTCCTGGCCGAGCCGTTCGCGAAAACCGTCACCATCGGGCCGCCGATCCGCGCCGCGCTCGACCCGGCCGCGTGGCGCCTGACGCCGCCAGCGGGCCCCGGCGAGCCGCTGGTCGTCGACGTTCCCCGTCCGCTCGACGCCGCGCTGGCGACAAGGGCCTTCTCGGTCCGCCGCGACGGCGCCGACGTTCCTTGCCAGGTCAAACTCGATCGCGAGGAGACCCGCCTCCTCATCTGGCCGCAAACGCCCTGGACCGGCGGTCCCCACACGCTCCGCGCCGACGCGGTGTTGGAGGACATCTGCGGCAACCGCATCGGCCGCCCCTTCGACATCGACCGCCACGACCCCGCGCAAGGCGACGCCGCCGCCCGGCCTGCGGAGATCGGGTTCGACGTCTCAAACCTCTCCCGTCCCTGACCGTCATGGCCCGACTTGTTCGGGCCACCCATGATCACCGCGATCCGTGAGTGTTCATAGGTCCCCCGCATTCCGCGGCCAGAGCCGCTCCAGCGGGGGATGACGAAAAAGGGAAAGGCCGGCGCGGGCTAGTTCACCGCAAACAGCAGCGTCATCGGGACGACGCCCTTGTCGGTCTCCGTGGCGTGGCCGAGGTGCTTGGAGATGCCGAACGCGTCCTCGAGGGTGCGCAGCAGCGAATAGTGGTTGTAAGGCGTCTGGTCCTTCACCCCGCGGGGACCGTGGTTGGTGATCACGATCGTCGGGATGTGGCCGCCGCCGAAGTTGGAGGGCGCGCCAGGCGTCACCGCGCAGCAGCCTTCACGGGTCTTGCCGGCGCCTTCGTCGAAGGTGATCACGATGGCGACGTTGTCCGGTCCGCGCCAGGCCGCCGTCGCCTGAATGCGGCGGACGAGCGTTCCGACCTCGGCGTCGCCCCGGCGGATCAGGCCGGCGACGTCGCCGGCGAAACATCCGGGCGGCAGCCGCACGGCGACCAGGCCGTGCATCTCGTTGCATTGGTTGGGCACGATCAGCGCAAAGCTCGGCAGGTCGTCGGCGGCCAGGTCTGCGTCGAGCTGGCCAAAGCCGACGATGTGCTCGGCCCGTCGAGGGTCGGTCTGCACGGCGACGAAATTCATGAAGCCCGAATGCTTCGATGCATAGAACGCGGTCGTGTGCAGGCCGTCGGCATAGGCGGGTTCGCCCGCGATCACCGCCAGCGATCCCGGCGCCGGCAGGTCCTCGTAGTAGCCCTTCCAGGTGAGCCCCTTGGCGTCCAGCTGCTGGCCAAGGTGCGGCGCGGTCACGCGGTGGTCGGCGTAGCCGGGCGCGGCGGCGCCGGGGCAAAAGGGGTCCTCCAGGCCCGCGTGGCAGTAGTAGGCGTCGTCGTCGTGGATGCCGTACGTGTCGCCGGCGAGGAAGGCGATGTAGTTGGCCTCGCTCGGATGCACCTCGGAGAAGAACTGCGCCGCGTTTCCGTAGGCCGCCGCCAGGCCGGCGATGTTGGGCGCGGCGGCCGGGTTGAGGACCTGGTCGTAGTTCTTGTTCTCTTCGACGATGACGACGATGTGCGCATAGCGCGGCACCGCGCGGTCCGCGGCCGTCTGGGCGGTCGCGTTGGGCGCGGCCAGGCAGGCAAGCGCCGCGAGCGCGCAGCCGGTTCGGCGCAACATAAGGTCCTGCCTCCTCCCTCGGTTTGACCGCGTCGGGAGGGGCGGGTTCAAGCGAAGTTTTCTTGACGGCCAGGCGCTGCGGCTCGCGCGCCGGCTGATCCCGGCGTAGGCTCGCTCGTCTTGCGAAGCAGAGGAGCGCCGGTCATGCGAGCGATCCTGATCGGCCTGGCGTCGTTCGCCCTCCTCGCGTCGGCCGCGCCGAACGCGGTCGCCCAGGGCACGGGCGGCTCGACCGACCATACCGCCCGCGGCAAGACCGGCCACCATCACCAGAGCACAAGACAGAGCAAGAAGGGCAAGGGTCCCTGCTGCGTCACGCCTGCGCCAAAGTAGGCCGGGCCGGCTACCCGTTCACGTCGATCACCACGCGGCCTCGGACCTTGCCGTCGAGGATGTCGGCTGCGAGCCGCGGCAGGTCGGCCAGGGTCGCGCGGCTGGTCATCGCATCGAGTCTGCCAAGGTCGAGATCGCTGGCCAACCGGGCCCACGCCTCTTCGCGCCTGGGCGTCGGGCACATCACCGAGTCGACGCCGGCCAGCGTGACGCCGCGCAGGATGAAGGGCGCGACCGAAGCCGGCAGGTCCATGCCCTGCGCCAGGCCGCAGGCCGCCACCGCGCCGCCGTAGCGGATCTGGGCGAGCACGTTCGCCAGCGTGTGGCTCCCGACCGCGTCGACGCCGGCGGCCCAGCGCTCGCGTGCGATGGGGCGGCCGGGCGCTGAGAGCTCGGCGCGATCGATGATCTCCTTGGCGCCGAGGCCGGTCAGATAGTCGCTCTCGGCATCCTTGCGCCCCGTCGAGGCGACCACGCGGTAACCAAGCCGGCTGAGGATGGCGATCGCCACGCTTCCGACCCCGCCGGCGGCGCCGGTGACCACGACATCGCCGCGATCCGGCGTGAGCCCCTCGCGCTCCAGCGCCATGACGCAGAGCATGGCCGTATAGCCGGCGGTGCCGATGGCCATGGCGTGGGCGGTCGAGATGGCGTCGGGCAGCTTGACCAGCCAGTCGCCCTTCACCCGCGCCTTCTGGGCATAGCCGCCATGGTGGCTTTCGCCGACGCCCCAGCCGTTCAGCACCACGCGATCGCCGGGCGTGTACGCTGCGTTCGACGAGGCCTCGACCACGCCGGCGAAGTCGATGCCAGGCGTCAGCGGAAAGACGCGCACGACGGGCGAACGGCCGGTGAGCGCCAAGCCGTCCTTGTAGTTGATGGTCGAGTACTCGACGCGGACGTCGACGTCGCCGTCCATCAGGTCGTTGTCGGAGAGGTCGAGCAGCTTGGTTTCCTGACCGGCGTCGGTCTTGAAGAGGCGCAAGGCGCGGAATGTCATCGCTCAGCGCGCCTTTTCGGTCTGGGGTTTCAGGCCTGGGCGCTCGCCGCGCCGGCCGCGGACGGCGAGGTCGACGGTGGCGAGGCGCCGTTCGCCCGGAGCGCGCATCTCCAGGCCCGGCAGGTTCATCATCGCCTGATAGTCGCCAAGGCTGTCCTCGAGCGCGGTCGTGAAACCCTGATGGTCCTGCGCCTTGTTCATCTGGATCTTGGCCAGGCGCAGCGCATCGGGGCTGTTCTCGGCCACGCGCCGCGCCCATGCGTAGGTCTCGCGCTCGAGCTCCGCCAGCGGGACGACCCGGTTCACGAAGCCGTAGCGGGCCGCCTCGTCGGCTGAGATGAAGCGGCTCTCGAAGCACAGTTCCTTGGCGCGGCGGATGCCGATATCCCAGGGGATGGACATGTACTCGACGAAGCCGGCCAGGAACTCGGCGTTGTCGGCGGCGAACACGACGTCCATGCACGCCGCCAGCATCCAGCCGGCATAGATGCAGTAGCCCTCGACCATGGCGATGGTGGGCTTGGGGAAGTTCCGCCAGCCGACCAGCAGGTCCAGATTGTACTTCTTGAACTGGTCGTAGCGCTGGATGCCGGGCTTGGCGCCCAGCGCCTCGCGGTAGGCAGCCGCGTCCGGCGTGCCGAGGTCGTGGCCGGTCGAGAAGACGCCGCCCGAACCGCGCACGATGACGACGCGCACGGCCTCGTCGGCCCTGGCCAGCGCGAACGCGGCGTCGATCTCGTCCAGCATGCGATAGCCCTGGGCGTTGCGGTACTCAGGCCGGTTCAGCGTGATGACGCCCAGCGGGCCGTCCGTCGCGTAGATGATGTCCTGAAAAGCCAAGCCTACAGCCTCCTTCGCCGCATCCGAGAGCGCCGCCACCCTAGGCAGCCGCACCGGCGAACGCCAGCACACGCACGGCCGCCATCCCGGCGCGGCGCCGCACGACGCGACGTCACCCGGCGCCGGGCCTTGAACGCGCCGCCGTCCTGACGGACTTATGCGGAAACCAGGCCGCCGCCGAGACGGCGAAAGACGAGGAACGTTCGAGAGATGGGTTTCAGTTACGGGGACATTTGCGACGCCGCGGCCCAGGCCGTCTCGCCGGACGAGATCGCCTTCATCCAGGGGGCGCGCCGGGTCACATGGGGGGAAGCGGACCGCACCACCAACTCGATGGCCCGCGCGCTGATCGCGCGGGGATCGAAGCCGGGCGACAAGATCGCCATCTACATGCGCAACCGCCCGGAATACCTGATGGCGCTGGCCGCAGGCTGGAAGGCCAGGCTGACGCACGTCAACGTCAACTACCGCTACACGCCGGAAGAGGTCTGGTACATTTTCGACAACTCCGATGCGCAAACGGTTGTCTACGCGTCGGAATTCCGTGACGCCGTGACGCAGATCCGCCCTCGCCTGCCGAAGGTGAAGACGTGGATCGAGGTGTCCACCGACGGCCAGGTCGCGCCTTTCGCCGAGCGGTTCGAGACCCTGGCCAGCGAGGGCAACGGCGGGCCGCTCGACATCGCCCGCTCCGGCGAGGACCAGTTCTTCATCTACACCGGCGGCACGACCGGCATGCCCAAGGGCGTGATCTGGACGCACGAGGACCTGCGCGAGATCACGCTGCAGCAGATGCGCCGCATGGGCGTTCAGGTTCCCGAGACCATCCCGGCCCTGATCGAACACATCAAGAGCATGCCGCGCGGGCGCATCCTGCCGGCCCCGCCGCTGATGCACGGCACGGGCCTCTTGACCGCCATGGGCACGATGATGAACGGCGGCTGCGTGATCCTGCTGGAGGGCGCGACCTTCGATGCCGAAGAGATGCTGCGCGCGGTCGACGCGCACAAGCCCGGCACGCTGGTGGTGGTCGGCGACTCCTTCGCCAAGCCGATCCTGAACGCGCTGAACGCCGACCCAGGCAAGTACGACGTCTCGTCGGTGGCCATGATCGTCTCGTCGGGGGTGATGTGGAGCGAGGAGGTGAAGGCCGGCCTGCTCGAGCACATGCCCAAGGCGATGCTGAACGACGGCTTCTCCTCGTCCGAGGCGATCGGCATGGGCGCCTCGGTGATGGCCAAGGGCGCGCCGGTGCAGACGGCCAAGTTCATGTTAGGAGAGCGCTGCAAGGTGTTCGACGAGAATGATAATCCCGTCGCGCCGGGCTCCGGCGTCCCGGGCATGGTGGCGATCGGCCCGCCGAACCCGCTGGGCTACTACAAGGACGACGAAAAGACCGCGCGCACCTTCCGCACCATCGGCGGCGTCCGCTACTCGATCCCCGGCGACTGGTGCATCGTGGAAGCGGACGGCTCGCTGACCCTGCTCGGCCGCGGCTCGGCCTGCATCAACACCGCCGGCGAGAAGGTCTTTCCGGAGGAGGTCGAGGAGGCGCTGAAGACGCACGACGCCGTCGAGGACGCTCTCGTGGTCGGCCTGCCCGACGAGAAATGGGGCCAGGCGGTCACCGGCGTCGTCCGCCTCACCGAAGGGCGGAGCTTTGACGAAGAGGCCCTCCGCGCTCACGTCCGCAAAAGCCTCGCCGGCTACAAGACCCCCAAACGCATCGTCGCCACCACCGACCCGATCCGCGCCGCCAACGGCAAGGCTGACTACCCGACGGCGAAGACGATCGCGGAAAAGGCGCTGGCCTAAAAAACCTCCCATACTCTGCTCCTCTCCCCGCTCGCGGGGAGAGGTCGGGTGAGGGGACGGCGGCGCCGCTGACAAGCTGGCGCCGATGTCGGCGCGGAGAGGCTGGTCCCTCACCCTGCCCTCTCCCCGCTGGCGCGGGGCGAGGGTTCTTATGCCGCCGACGGCGGCGGTTCGGGGGGCAGGAAGGCGACGTAACCGCGCTCGACCAGGCGGCGGAGGGCCTCGTAGGCTTCCGCCAACTCTTCGTAGGCTTCGCGCAGGACCCTGAGTTCGCGCGCCTGCTCCGGCGTCGGCGTGCCGGCCGACGTCAGCTCCAGCGCCTGCGTCACCCAGCGGGCGCGCGCCTTGGCGGTGGCCAGCGCCAGCCGCTGGAAGCTTTCGATCTTGGTCGGGCCGAGCGCCTGGGCGAACACCTCGCCGTTCGAGGCGAAGGCCATATAGTCGACCTGCTCCAGATGGCCGCGGATGCGACGCTGGGCGTGCGGATCGAGCGCGGCTTCCGGCTCGAAGTGATCGTCGGCGTAGGCTGTGCCCCGCATGGCCCGGATGGCGGCCATCCCGTCCTCCCTCGATGGACTCGGGTCGCGAGGTTAAGCGGCGGGAGTAAAGAGAGGGCGAACGAGCGAAGCCGCTGTTCAGTCGCAGTAACTGTGGCGGGTCGCGCGCCCGTGCGCCCAGCGCCAGATCACAGGGCAAGCCGGGCCGGCGTTGTACGGCGGGTTCTCGAAGGGGGGCGCCGCAGCCTCTTCGGCGGCCAGCGGTTCTGCGTCCTCCGCAGGGGCGTACGCGCCGTCGTAGCCCGGCCAGAAGGCGCCGTCGAAGAAGCGGTCGCGCCGGTCGAAGCGGCGGAAATCGCGGGCAAATTGGCGACGCGCGAACAGCGGCGGGCCGACGCGCTCGCGCTCGTGGCGGACCATCCTTGGCGGGCCGTGGCGCGCCATCATGGGCGGCGGACCGTGGTGCATCATCGCGCCGGCGTGCACGGCGGGCGGGGTCAGCGCAACGACCGCCAGCGCGGCGGCGAGCAGCATCCTCTCGGGCATTTCGGAACGGCCTTTGCGTTAACCAAGGTTAACGCCAGAACGCGCGAACGGCGTCCGCGTTCGCCGGGTCGTCAGGCGACCTTCACCATGCGCTTGCCGAGGTTCTCCCCGGCCAGGAGGCCGACCAGCGCGGCCGGCAGCGCCTCGAACCCGTCGATGATGTCCTCGTAGACCTTGAGCTGGCCGCTCTCGACCCAGCTCTTCAGGTCGGCCAGGGCCTGCTCACGCCGGTCGTTGAAGTCGAAGACGACGAAGCCGCGCATGGTGAGCCGCTTGCTGACCAGGAGGCCCGGCACCCCGCGCGGGGCGTAGAGCGCCTCCGGGCCGTCGTACTGCGAGGCGGCCCCGCAGCAGACGATGCGGCCGTGATCCTTCATGTTGAACAGGCAGGATTCCAGCGGCTTGCCGCCGACGTTGTCGAAATAGACGTCGATGCCCTCCGGGCAGGCCTCGCGCAGCGCCCGCGTCAGCGAGGCGGTGCGGTGATCCACCGCCGCGTCGTAGCCCAGCTTCGAGGTGAGCAGCGCGCACTTGGCCTCGCCGCCGGCGATGCCGACGGTGCGGCAGCCCTTGATCCTGGCGATCTGCCCGACGATCGAGCCAACCCCGCCGGCGGCGCCGGACACAACAACGGTCTCGCCCGCGTTCGGCTGGCCGCACTCCAGCAGGCCGAAGTACGCCGTCAGGCCGACGATGCCATAGACGCCGAGCAGGCGGCTGATCGGCTCGGCCTGACCGGCCTTGGTGAGCGCGTTCCCGGGCACGGCCGCATAGTCCTGCCAGCCGGTGTCGCCGACCACGAGTTCGCCGGGCTGAAAACGCGGATCGTGGCTTTCGACCACCTCAGCGAGGGATTCACCGGCCATCACCTGCCCGGCCACCAGCGCGTCGCGATAAGTGCGCCCAAGCATCCAGGCCCGGTTGGCGGCGTCGAGAGAGATGTAGCGCGTTCGCACCAGCACCTGGCCGTCCGCCGCGGTCGGCATGTCGCCCTCCACCTGCTGGAAGTGCTCGGGACCGAGATGGCCCTGCGGAATCTGGGCGAGAAGGATCTGGCGATTGACGGTCATGGCGGGCTCCGGCTGCGCGCGGCCATTGTCATGGGGCGGCGCGGCCAGAGCGAGCGATTTTCGCCGGGCCGCGCCTTACGTCGCCGCCGCTTCGGCCACGCGGCCCATGAACCAGTCGAGACCCGGATCGGCCGCGTTCGCGCGGCGCACGGCCTGCACGGTGAAGCGGAAACGTCCGAACGGCGGCTCGAGCACCTGCAGGCCGAGCGGCCCGGCGAACCGGCGGGCCAGGCTGCGCGGGCAATCGGCCATGGCGTTCGTCGTCGACACCAGCAGCATCGCCGTCTCCCACTGCGAGACGTAGGCGTGGGTCCAGACCTCGCCGGGACCAGGCATGCCGCCGTAGGTGCCCTCGATAGTCTCGCGGTCGACGGGGGTTTCGTCCGTCAGCGCGCCGTCCGGATCGCCGACGAAGATGTGCCCGCCGAGCGCGTAGGCAGCCATGTCGATCGCGCCGTCGGCCTGCGGGTGGCCCTTGCGCGCGATGACCACGTAGTCGTCCTCGAACAGCGGCGCGGCGGCCAGGCCCTGCGGAATCTGCCGAAAGGCGCCGAGCGCGACGTCGACCTCGCCGCGACGGACAGCCCGCAGAGCGCGATCGAACATCGCTGGGCGGATCGAGAATGCGCACCCCGGGGCGAAGCGTCGGAACGTCCCGGTGAGATGGCCGCCAATCAGGCTGGCGATTGAGCCCTGGCAGGCGATGCGGAAACGCCGCCTCGCGCTCGCGGGGTCGAACCCTTGTTCGGTGGAGACCGTCTGGCCGATCAGCTCGATCAGCGCCTCGATCTTCGGCGCGAGTTCCAGGGCGCGCTGGGTCGGCTCCAGCCCGTGCGAGCGGCGGACGAACAGCTGCTCGCCGAACAGATCGCGCAGGCGCCCGAGCGCATGGCTGATGGCCGAAGGGCTAAGCCCCAGCTGGGCGGCGACCTCGCTCGCCCGGCGGCGCGCCAGCAGCTCACGGAAGACGAGCAGCAGGCCGCCGTCGAGCTTCCTGACTTGCAGTTGGTCGAATTCACTCATCGACTGAATTCAGTATATCGCATGAGCGACGGCGTCTAGCCTTCGCCTGGACAGATGGAGTTCGCACCATGATCGAGGCCCCGGACGAGCGGCATCGGCAGTTCGACGGCGTTCGCGGACAGCAGCCGGTCTTTCACGACCCCGCGACCGGCGTGTTCGTGCTCACACGCATGGCGGATTCGCGCGCCTGGCTCAGCGATCCGGCCCAGTGGAAGGACGCCGACCAGGCCGAAGAGGGTTCTCTGATCCGGCAGTTCAAGCCGGCGGACATGAACCGCCCCGGCGACCGCAACAGCGGCATTGGCTGGATGGATGACCCGGACCACGCCCGCGTCCGCCAGCCCATCCAGGCCGCGCTGGTCCGGCGAACGGCCGGCTTGAGACCTGCCGTCGAGGCCATCGTCGCGGCGCAGCTGAACCGGCTGGACCCGGCTGGATTCGACGCGCTGGCGGACTATGCGGCGCCGATCCCGGTCGCGGTCATGGGCGCCCTCTTCGGTGTCGACACCAGCGACTTTCCCCGCTTCCGCGCCTGGTCGGAGGCGGTGCTAAGCATCTTCGATCCCGGCCGAACGGAGGGCCAAGCCGCGGCCGGCGCGGCCGCCGTCGACGGCATCTGCGCCTTTCTCGACGCGGCCATGGCCGAACGCCGCCGCACGCCGGGCGACGACCTGATCTCCGACCTCATCGCCGTGCAGGCGGCCACCGGCGCGCTGAGCGACAGCGAGATCCGCGTCAACGGCCTGAACCTGATCCTCGGCGGCAACGTGACCACCGCCGACCTGATCGCCAACGGCGTGAACCTCTTGCTGCGGCATCCCGGCGAACTCGCCAAGCTCAGGGCCGATCCCGCTCTGGTCGCGCCGGCCGTCGAGGAGATTCTGCGCTTCGACCCGCCGACCGAGGGGAGCCAGCGCGTCGCCTCGCGCGACCAGGAGCTCGCCGGCTGCCCCATGAAGGCGAGGCAAGTGGTTGCGGTGATGATTCCAGCGGCGAACCGCGATCCCGCTGTGTTCGTCGACCCGCACCGCTTCGACATCACCCGCCGCAACGGCCCGCACATCAGCTTCGGCTCCGGTGCGCACATCTGCATCGGCGCCCCCCTGGCCAGGCTCGAGGCGCGCATCGCCATCCCCGCCCTGTTCGAACGGTTCCCGTCGCTGCGCCTGGCCGAGCCGACAGCTCCGGCGCGTTGGCGAGCGGTCCCCTACTTCCGCGGCCTAGAGGCGCTGCCGGTGACCGCGGTCCCGGCTGACGCTTGCCGCACACATCCCTCCAGCGAAACTGTGTAACGACCATGGCCAAGACTCTCAGCGAAGCCGCGCCCAGGTCAACGGCCGCAGGCCTGCGCCCCATCTTCGCGCTCGGCGCGCCGCTGGTCGGCTTCTTCCTGATCTACAACGTGATGAGCATCGCCGCGGTCGGCGCGCTCGGCCGGCTGGGCGACGCCGCCCTCGCCGGCGTGGCCGCGGCCAGCGCCATCTACGGCGCCATGTCGGCCCTCCTCAACGGGGTCGACACCGGCGTGCAGGCTATCGTCGCCCGAACCACGGGCGCGGGCCGCGCGGGGCGCATCGCCGACATCCTCGCCGCCGCCCATGCGGGCGCCCTCCCCCTGGCGATCGGGGTCGGCGCGGCCACCTGGGCGTTCGGACCGGCGCTGGTTGCGCTCATCCTGCCCGATCACGCGGCCGCGGCCGCCGGCGGCGCCTGGATCCAGGTCGCCGCGCCCTCGATCATTCTCCTGGCGGCGACCCTGCCGATCAACGCCGCCTGGATCGGGTCGGGCCGTCCCGCCTTTGCAATGGCTGTTACGGCGATTTCCGCGCCGATGCAGATCGCGCTCACCTTCGCGTTCGTGCTCGGGGTCGGGCCGCTGCGCGGCCTTGGCGCGCCCGGCGCAGCGCTGGCGATGGACGCGGCGATGCTGGTCCAGCTGCTCATCCAGGTCGGGCTCGCGCTGCGCTTCATCCCCGGCTTCCTGCGCGCCCGCCCACGCGGCGCCAGCGTCGCCGAGGTCGCCCGTATCGGCTGGCCGATCAGCGCGCAACAGAGCCTGCTGCAGATCGCGCTGATGGGCGTCTTCGCGGTGATCGCCCAGCTCGGCGCCGCTCCGGTCGCGATCATCAACGTCCTGCTGACGCTGACGGGGGTTCCGAACCAGTTCGGAACCGGCCTTGGCATCGCAGCGGCGACCCTGGTCGGGCAGGCGCTGGGCCGTGGGAGCGCGTCAGAGGCGCGCGGCTGGGGCTGGCGAACGACGGTGGTTTCGGTCGCGCTGACCGCGCCGATGGGGCTTGCTCTGGCGCTCGCGCCGCACGCCCTGCTCGCGCCGTTCCTGCGCGATCCCGTCACGCTGGCTGCGGCCATCCTGCCAGCACGCATCGTGGGCTTCGGCGTTGCGATTAATACCGCCGCCATCGCTCTGGGCTTCGCCTTCCGCGGCGCCGGGGCGACCAAGATCGCCGCCGTCGTGCCGTTCGTCAGCCTGTGGATCCTGCAGCTGCCCTTGATGGCCTGGATCGGGATTGGCCTGCATCAGGGCCTCGTCGGCGTCGTTTGGGTGCAGACCGCGGTCACCGTCGCCGACCTGCTGCTCTTCAGCCTCATCTGGGCCGGGTCGTCCTGGACGCGCGTCTGGATCGCCACCGCCGCGGGCCCGATCGCGCTGCCGAAGACGCTGAGGCGGATCGCCATCATGGGCGGCGGCGGGGCCGGCAAGTCGACGCTGGCGCGTCAGCTGGGCGCGGCGCTGGACCTGCCGGTGATCCACCTGGACCAGCTGGCCTTCGGACCTGGCTGGGTCCGTCGCAGCCCCGAAGCCCTTCAGGCCGACCTGGCCCCAGCGGTCGAGCAGGATCGCTGGATCGTCGAGGGGAGCTACGGCGAAGCGAGCGCGCTCACCTTGCCGGCCGCCGACCTGGTGCTCTGGCTGGACCAGCCGGTCCTGCTGCGGCTGCTGCGCGCCTGGCGCAAGACCGTCATCCACCGAGGCCGCCCGCGCCCGGACCGTCCCGACGGCTGCGAGGAGGGCTTCGGCTGGCGCTACGCCAGAATGGTGTTCAGCTTCGGCGCCTGGTCACCCGCCCTCGCGGCGTGGCTGGAGGCCAAGGCGCGCGGCCAGGTCAGACGCCTGCGCGGCGACGGCGAGGTGCGCCGCTTCCTGGCCGCGGTCGGCGCCTAGCGCGCGTCGATCGTGGCGATGGCGTGGTCGCGCCGTTTGCGCACGACGATGTCGGCGAGCGCGCGGCCAGGGGCGATGTGGTCACGCAGGTTCGGCAGGTTGATGGCCTGCCAGACGCCGGCGGCGAAGGCGCGGGCGCTGGCTTCGTCGAGGTGGCGGAAGCGGGCGTAGAACGAGGTTGGGTCGTGCTCGGCCGCGCGCCAGAGGCCGAGCAGGCGCTCGGTGAA
>DATGKF010000140.1:0-83180 GCA_035294785.1 Caulobacteraceae bacterium
TCGTGCTGCAGCTGGAGACCGGCCAGACCCAGGTGATCGATCCCTGGGGCGGCTCCTTCTACGTCGAGCGGCTGACCGCCGACCTCGCCGCCCGCGCGCGGGGCCACATCGCCGAGGTGGAGCAGCTGGGCGGCATGGCCAGGGCGATCAGCGAGGGCCTGCCGAAGCTGCGCATCGAGGAGGCGGCCGCCCGCACCCAGGCCCGCATCGATTCCGGCCGCCAGAGCGTGGTGGGCGTGAACCGCTACCGCTCCGACGCCAACGAGGCGATCGCGACGCTGAAAGTGGACAACGCCCAGGTGCGCGCCAACCAGATCGCCCGGCTGAAGCAACTGCGCGCCGAACGCGACCCGGCGGCTGTGGCCGCGGCGCTGACCGCGCTGGAGAACGGCGCGCGGGGGAATGCGAACCTGCTCGCGCTGTCGGTCGAGGCGGCGCGCGCCAAGGCGACGGTCGGCGAGATCAGCCTGGCGCTGGAGAACGCCTTCGGCCGCCACAAGGCGGAGATCCACCTGCTGCGCGACGTCTACGCCGCCGAGGCCGGGCCGGACGCCAAGATGGCCCGCGCCAAGGCGATGGTCGCCGCCTTCAAGGCCGCCGACGGCCGCGCGCCCTCGATCCTGATCGCCAAGCTCGGTCAGGATGGCCACGACCGCGGCCAGAAGGTGATCGCCACCGGCTTCGCCGACCTCGGCTTCGACGTCGACGTCGGCGTCCTCTTCGCCACGCCCGAGGAGGCGGCGGCGGAAGCGGCGGCCAAGAACGTGCACGTCGCCGGCGTGAGCTCGCTGGCCGCCGGCCACCTGACGCTGGTGCCGGAGCTGAAGGCGGCCCTAGCCGCGGAGGGCCGCTCCGACATCATGATGGTCGTCGGCGGCGTCATCCCAGACGAAGACCTCGCCGCCCTCGAAGCCGAAGGCGTCGCCGCCGTCTTCCAGCCCGGCACGGTGCTCGCCGAAGCCGCGATCCGCGTGCTGGACGAGCTGAACAGAAGGCTCGGGTACGCGCAGTAACTCGCTGCCTTTCTCCCTCTGGCGACGTCGAAGTCGCGAAGGCGATGATCCTGTCGGTCAGACCGCGTGAGGTTGCGGCGAGGCTCTATAGTGCGTATATCCATCAATTAATGTACCTTGAGAGCTCAATGCTTGCACACTTCCTTGACAAGGTCACTGACCCCAAACGCGGCGGCGTTTCGCCCACCCGCGTGGGCGGAGCGCTCAGGATGAGCGTGGCGGACCTCTCGCGGCTAACGCGGCTGCATCGCAACACCCTCACCCGCACGCCGCAGTCGCCGTCCGTTCAGGCGCGGTTGGGCGAGGTCGCGCGCATCGTCTCTGCGGCCGCCGACATCATCGGTGACGACGAGCGGGCGGCGGTCTGGTTCCGCCACCAGCCGCTCGCGGGCTTCGGCGGCCAGACGGCAGCCGAACTGGTCCAGGCGAACCACGCGGACGCCGTGCTCAAACATCTGGAGATGCTGGCCGACGGCTTGCCTGCGTGACCGCGGCGCGAGCGCTCGATGGCCGCTACTGGCGGATCGTCAGCCCCCGCTGGGCGTCTGCGCCACTGAGCGGCGACGGGGCGGCGCGGTTCGGCGGCCGCTGGAACCGCCATGGGCAGCCGGCGCTCTATCTCTCCGCCGAGGTCGAAACGGCCTTCGCCGAGTATCAGCAAGAGATGGGCGTACGGCCCGGAACCTTCGCCGCCTACGACGTCGCCGGCGCGCGCGTGGCCGACCTTACGGACGGCGCTGTGCTCGGGGAGCTGGGCGCCGAGCCCGACGCGCCGCTCGCGCCCTGGAAGCAGATCGCGCTGGTCGAGGGCGGGGCGCCGCCGACCTGGCGGCTTGTCGACCAGCTGGCGGAGAGGCTCGACGGGGTTCTCGCGCCGTCGGTCCAATATCGAGGCGGCGTCAATCTGGCGCTCTGGCGTTGGAACGAGACCGGCGGACCGCGCGTCAGCGTCGTCGATCCGAGGGGCGATCTGCCGCTCTAAGCCGTTTGAAAAAGATGATCGTGCCGGTCAGGCCGCCGTGGGGTTTGAGGGCGTAGTCGGGGATGCGGCCGACGCGCTGGTAGCCGAGGCCTTCGTAGAGGCCGGCCGCGCCGTCTTCCTCCGCCATGTCGAGGGTGATGAGGGAGCGGCCGCTCGCGGCGGCGCGGCGTTCGGCCTCCTGCATCAGCGCGCGGGCTGCGCCGTGGCCGCGATGGGCGAGGCGCGTCATCAGCTTGGCGATTTCGGCGCGGTGCGGCTGGTTCGGCGGGCGGTCGAGATCGAGGGTGACGGTCGCGATCAGCACGCCGTTCGCGTGCGCCCCGAGCACGATCCGCCGGCCCGCGTCGGCTTCGGCCAGGGCGTTCGTCCAGAACGCCTCCGCATCGCCGCGGGCGAGCGGGTGCATGAAGCTGACCGAGCCGCCGGCGCCGACGGTCTCGATCAGCAGGTCGGCCAGCGCCGCGATCGTGCCGGGCGTTGAAGCGAGCGGCCGGATGTCGAACGGAGCCATCGCCCTCAGTTGCGCGCGATGGCGACGAGGTAGGTCGTCGGCTCGCGCGTCTCGTTGGCGAATGTGGTGTCGGCCGGGTCGCCGAAGGCCAGGCAGTCGCCGGCGGCGAGCTCGCGGCGGACCCCGCCCTCCTCGATCACCAGCGCGCCGGCGATCACCCAGACCGCTTGGCGGATGCGGGCATAGGAGGAGGCCGGCAGGCCGACGCGCGCGCCTGGCGGCAGCTCGATAGCCGCAAGCTCCAGCGGGTGGTCCGGCCGCTCGAACAGCTGGCGGCGCAGATAGCCGCTCGACGGATCGCGCCACACCGGCTGGTCGGCGGCGCGGATCAGAGGGCCGGCCGAGGCCTCCGCGCGCGCGATCAACCCGGCCAGGGTGAGGTCGAAGGCGGCGGCGAGGCGGACCAGCGTGACCGCCGTCGGGCTGGCTTCCGCCCGCTCGATCTTGCTGATCATCGCCTTGGAGACACCGGACCGCGCGGCGAGCTCGGCGAGGGTCCAGCCCCGCCTTTCCCGCTCCAGCTTCACCCGCTCGGCCAGCCAGGCAGAGGCGCTGTCTTTGATAATAGACATAGGTCCACTATGATAGATCGATGTCGTCCGGGCAACCTCAGGCCGGCGCCACTTCCCGCGCCTGGCCGTCGAACACCGGAGCCTCTTCCGGCGCGAGCGGGGCTCTGCCGAGGATCATGTCGGCCGCCTTCTCCGCCACCATGATGGTCGGCGCGTTGGTGTTGCCGCCGACCAAGGTCGGGAAGACCGAGGCGTCGACGACGCGAAGGCCGGCCAGGCCGTGCACCTTCAGCTCGCCATCGACCACCGCCATGGCGTCGCCCGCCACGCCCATGCGGCAAGTGCCGACAGGGTGGTAGATCGTCTCAGCCGTCTTGCGGATCCAGGCGTCGATGTCCGCATCGGAGATCACCTCGGCGCCCGGCTGGAACTCAGGCCCGGTGATCTCCCTCAGCGCCGGCTCGTTCGCCAGCGCGCGCACCATCTTGGTTCCTTCGCGCAGCGCCCGCCGGTCTTCGTCGGTCGCCAGGTAGTTGGCGAAGATGGCCGGATCGGCGAGCGGGTCGGCGGAGGCGAGGCCCACTCGGCCGCGACTCTCGGGCCGCAGCTGGCAGACGTGCACCGAGAACCCGTCCTTCGCCACCGTGACCTTGCCGTGGTCCTGCATGATGGCGAGCACGCAGTGCAGCTGCAGATCCGGCCGGTCTAGATCGGGGCGCGATTTCAGGAAGGCCCCCGCCTCGAGGAAGTTCTGCCGACCGAAGCCCTGGCCGAACAGCAGGTAGTTCAGCCCCGTCGTCAGCCGGTTGAGGCCGGTCGAATAGGAGTAGGCGGTCTTCACCCCCTTGGTCTCCCAGGAGACGATGACGTCCAGGTGGTCCTGCAGGTTCTCGCCGACGCCCTTCAGCGCGTGGGTGGTCGCAACGCCGGCCTCGCGCAGGCGATCCGGATCGCCGACCCCGGAGAGCTGCAGGATGTGTGGCGACTGGACCGCGCCGGCGCAGAGCAACACCTCGGCGTGGGCATGCACGGTGCGCGTCTGGCCGGCCTGCACAAACTCGACGCCGACGCAGCGGCCGCCCTCGATCAGGATGCGGGTGATGCGCGCGTCGAGCTCGATGGCGAGGTTCGTCCGCTGGCCGGCGATGGGCCGCAGGTAGGCGGCCGACGCGCTCCAGCGCTGACCGTTCTTGATGGTCAGCTGGTAGGGCCCGAAGCCGTCCTGCTGGAAGCCGTTGAAGTCCTTGGTTTCCTGGTAGCCGGCCTGCACGCCCGCCTTGATCAGGGCGCCGTAGACCGGGTTGCGCGACGACGCCTTGGAGACGTGCAACGGCCCGTCGGCGCCGTGGTAGGCGTCGGCGCCGCCCTCGAAGCTCTCGGCCCGCTTGAAGTAGGGCAGCACGTCGGCGTAACCCCAGCCGGTCAGGCCCATCTGCCGCCACTGGTCGTAGTCGCGGGCGTGGCCGCGGATATAGATCATGCCGTTGATCGAGGACGACCCGCCGAGCCCGCGGCCGCGCGGCCACCATAGCTTGCGGTTCTCCAGCTGCGGCTCCGGCTCGGTCCAGAAGCCCCAGTTGTGGTCGCCCTTGGCCTGGATCAGCCCGCCGACGCCGGCCGGCATCTTCACCATCAGCGAGTTGTCCTTGCCGCCCGCCTCCAGCAGCAGGACGCGGGTCTTGCCGTCCGCCGTCAGCCGGTTGGCCAGCACGCAGCCGGCCGAGCCGGCGCCAATGATGATGTAGTCGAACGCGTCGGCCGCCATCCGCAAGTCCTCAAAACCTGACGAGGCCGTCACCTTACCAAGCTGGCGCAGGGTCAACCAAGCGGCGCGGAGGCCGCGGGCGCGCTGGTCGGGCGGCTCTGCGGCGCGCTCGGGTCGCGGGCGGCGCGGCTCTGCGCCCACGCGCCGGCCAGCGCCGCGACCAGCAGCACCGTCTCGGGCGCCATCAGCTTGACGCTCTGCGCGAGCGTTCCGTCGACGGCCGCGCCGGCGATGCGCACGACGAGGATCACGCCCGCGGTCGCCGCGACCATGCCAAGGCCCGTGCGCAGCCGCCCAGTGCCGAGGCAAAACGCCAGCACGGCGGCGAGCGCCAGCGGAAAGCCGCCGTCCGCGGTGCGGGTGTTGGTGAAGCCCAGCGGGTGCGTGAGCGTAATCCCCGACGCGGCCGCGGCATGCAGCGGGTCGGCCACGAACTTCACCCCGATGGTGGTGAACAGCAGGGTCGCGGCCAGGAGCACCGCGCGGCCGAACCACACCGCGGCCATGCCGTCCCTTCGCGGCGCGGCGGCGGGCTCGAGATCTCGGCGGCCGAACCACATGCGGCGGAGCAGGCCGTCGCGGCGCAGGAAGACGTGATAGGCCGCGCCGGCGATGTGCAGGGCGATCAATGCGATCAGCGTGCGGGCGACGATCAGGTGCACGTAGCGGAGCGGATAGATCCAGAGGCTGGTCGGGAGGCGTCCCTGGCCGAGGAAGACGATCTGCGGCAGGTGCGCCTGCAGCGCCAGCGCCAGGCCGCTGAGCGGCAGGCCGATCACCGCGACGTAGAGGGCCCGGTGCGAGAGCCAGGCGACGCGGTCGAGGACGGCCGAGCCGGTCGGCGCGTCGGCCGGCCGGGCCGTCACGCTTCGGACGCCCAGCCGCAGCGTCATCAGGAACAGGATCAGCATCCCTGCGGACATGTGGGCTCTGAGCCCGGCGAGCTTGCGCGGCGAGTCGTTCGGCAAGTGTGCGAGGATGCCCGTGCCGATGGCGAGGTCGGCGATGATCAGCACCGCCAGGATCCAGTGGATCGCGACGAGCGCGGGGTGATAGCGGCTGACGGCGCGCATCGGCGTGCTCCTGCTGTGCGGAGGGGGGTCAGGCCGCGGCGGCAGGTGCAAAGTCCATGACCGGCCGGGCGGTGAGGTTGAAGTAGGCGCGGAACACGTTCAGCCCCACGCCGGCGATGACCTCGGCGATTTCGCCATCGGTGAAGCCGCGCGCCTTCAGCGCCTCGACTCGCCCCTCCGGCAGTCGCCCATGCTCACGCACGAGGTCGACGGCGAAGCCGAGCAGGGCGGCGGTCCTGGGGTCATCGGCGGCGGCCGTACGCGCCGCATCGAGCGCCTTGTCGGAGACGCCGCCACGGCGGGCGATGCCCGACACCGCGGCGAGCGAGTAGTCGCAGCCGAGTTCACTGGTGACCGCGACGCCGACCAGAGCTTGCAACTCCGGCGACAAGGCGCCCTGGGCGAGCGCGCTGGCGAAGGCGATATAGCCGTCGAGCGCGGCCGGCGAATTGACCAGGAGCCGCACCATGTTGGGGATGCGGCCGCTGCGCTGCTGCACGCGCTCGATCGTTTCCCTGGCCTTGCCGGTCAGGCTGTCGGTGTCCACGGGGCTGAGGGTCGGCATCGGGAGTCTCCTTCGGGGATGCGTTACAGAGCGGGCTTGGGGGGGCATTCAGGCTTGGACGGACTCGCGCCGAGACGAAGCGGCCGCCCGCATGGCGCTCAGCGCTCCGCCCCAGGCGACGAGCTGGTCGAGCATGGTCGAAAGCCGCTGCGCCTGGCCGGGACCGGGGACGAAGGTCGTGAAGGCCTCGAAGTCCGAGAACAGCGACAGCGCCACCTGGGCGCGCACGGTCGCGACCTGCAGCTCGGCGAGGATCAGGCGAAGCTGCTCGGCGGCGCGCACGCCGCCCGAGCCGCCGTAGGTCACGAACCCGGCGGCCTTGTCGTTCCACTCGGCATAGAGGAAGTCGATCGCGTTCTTCAGCGCCGCCGAGGGCCCGTGATTGTACTCCGGCGCGACGAAGACGAAGGCGTCGAAACTGGCGACGCGCGCGCCCCAGGCGCGCGTGTGCCCGTGCTGGACCCGGCCCATCGACGGCGGCGTGGGCTCGTCGAGCAGCGGGAGCTTGAAATCGGCGAGGTCGAGAATCTCGAACCTTGCGTCGGCGCGCTGGGCGGCGATGGAGCCCACCCACTCGGCGACGGCCAGCGCCTTGCGGCCGGGGCGCGTGCTGCCCACAATGATGGCGACGTTGATCATGCTCGACTCCATGCGCGGAAGGCGCCTCGAGACCGCTGGGGCGGCGCCTGTGGTCAAGGTCATTGACTAGATTGGTAAGGTACCTTGATTATACCGTCAAGCATCTTGATGAAAAATCGACGCCATGAGCCTTGAGCCGCCGCTCGACGACATCGCGCCCGCGATCGGGTCGGCCAGCCGTGGCGTAATCGCCGCGATGATGGCGGGCGTCGCCGCGCGCGGCTTCGAGGGCATGACGCCGGCCTTCGCCAGCCTGATCCCGCTGCTGGATGCGACCGGCGCGCGGCCGACAACGCTCGCCGCGCGCGCCGGCATCACCAAGCAGGCGATCAGCCAGCTGGTGCGCGAGCTGGAAAAACGCGGCTATGTCGAACAGGCGGCGGACTCCAGCGACACGCGCGCCAAGATCGTCCGTCTGACGCCACGCGGCGTGGCGCTGCGCGCGGCCTGCTTCGCCGTGCGCCAGGAGATGCAAGCCGCAGCTGGCGCGGCGCTCGGCCCCGCCCGGATGGCGCGGTTCAGGAAGGATCTGGCCGAGCTGATGGCGGCGATCGCGGCCCTGCGCGCACCGGCGGGCGGCGCCCGGGCGGCCCGCGCCGCCGTCAGCCGGCCTGCTGGGCGGCGGTGAAGACGGCCAACTGGTCGGCGAAGGCGCGCTGGTAGGCGGGCCGCGCTTCGCCGCGGGCGATGTAGGCGGCGAGGCTGCGATAGGCCTCGAGAATCCCCGACGCCCCCACCCGGCGCAGCACCGTCACCATCATGAGGTCGCCGGCGCTGAAGGCGCCGTCGAGCCAATCGCCGTCGCCAAGCCGCGCGGCGAGTTCGTCCAACCGCTCGCGGACGCGATCGCGGACGATCGGCAGCCGCTCGGCCGACCAGCTCTTGTCGCGCTCCAGCAGCGCGGCGTTCGAGAGCTCCAGGATGGGCGGCTCGATCGTGCTGAGGGCGGCGAACATCCAGGCGATCGCGCGCGCCCTGGCGTTCGCGTCCCTCGGCAGCAAGCCGGCATGCCGCTCGGCGATGTGCAAGACGATGGCGCCGGATTCGAAGAGAACGAGGTCGCCGTCCTCGTAGGTCGGAATCTGGCCGAACGGATGCAGCGCCAGGTGCGCGGGCTCGTTCATCGCCGCGAATGAGACAAGGCGGACCGCGTACGGCTGGCCGACCTCTTCCAGCGCCCAGCGCACCCGCATGTCCCTGGCCAAACCCCGGCCGCGGTCGGGCGAGCTTTCGAAGGCGGTGATGGTGATGGTCATCGCAGAGCTCCGTCGTCCCGGCCTACCATTTCAGAAAACGAACGGGCCGCCCCGAAACCGACATCGCCCCGGCAGCGCTAGCCCGCGTCCGACAGCACCTTGGCGTGGAAGCGCTCGCCCATGCGGCGGTAGCCGGCGGCGTTGGGGTGCAGGTCATCCGGCAAGTCGGGCGCATCGGCGGCGTCGAAAAGCTCGAGCCCGGAGAGGTAGCGGATGTGCTGATCGCCGGCCCGCACTCGCGCGGCGACCACGTCCTCGAGCAGCTCGCGCATGCGGGCGAGCGTTGGGCCGCCGGCCGAGCCCGCCTGTTCGCGGCTGGCGGAGAAGATCGGCGAGATAATCACGATCGGCGTTTCAGGGTGCTTCTCGCGGATGATCGAGATCATCGCGTGGGCGGAATCGAGGAAGGTGCGCTCCTTCAGCATCCCCTCGCCGTGCACGTTGATGCCGAGCTTGAGCACGATCAGGTCGGCCGCCTGGTCGCGGATCGCCCGCGCGGCGAGCCCGCTCAGGAGGCAGGAGCCCGCCCAGCCCATGTTGAGCAGCCGCGCGTCGGCGTGCGCGCTGGCCACGGCCGGCCATGAGCCGGAGCCGCCCTCGGCCTCCATGCAGTGGGAGATGGAGCTGCCGTGGAAGACGATGCGCCGTCGCTCGTCCGGCCAGGATGCGACATGGGAGCTGTCGTCGACCTCGACGCTGGTGATCGAGACGGTCGCCGTCTGCGGCAGCCAGATCTCGATGTGTTTTTCGCCCGCCGGCAGCCCCTCGAAGGCCACGCTGGCTCGCTCGTCGCCGGCAAGGCCGCCCTCGGGCGTCAGCGTCGCGCCGCCGTTCGCCGCCTGCCGCTTCCAGAAGGCGCCGTCGATATAGAGCTCGTAGTTGGCCGGCCGCGCCTCGGGTCCAGGGCCAGGGCCGCCGGTCGAGCGCTGGGTCGAGGCGATGCGGATCGCCGTCGTGTCGGTGATCATCCGCAGCCTGATCCCCGCCGCGCACGACGCCACCCAGCGGGTGAACGGATCGAGGAACAGCGTGTCGGCGAACGGATAGCGCAGCGGCTGAATCGAGCCCGGCCGGCGGCGCACGTCGACGTGCCCGTCCAGCAGGCCTTCGACGGTCTCGAGCGCGATGGCCTTCATGCGTCTCCCCTCCGGACGTCCTTATGACCCCTAACAGCAGAAGCCGTCGCGAGGCCAGCCGGGTCACCCGCCCGGCGGGGCGTAGACGTCGACGTCCATGTCGGACCAAGCGAGAAAACGGCCGTCCGGTAGTATGGCCAGCCCGACCGCCGCATCGTACGGAGAGCGGTTCAACGTGTAGACCGCAAGCGGGGCGAGGGTCGCGCCGTCGAAGGTCTCGATCACGTCGCCGTCGCCGATCAGCATCGCAAACCACCGCCCGTCCGGCGCCGCAGCGACGCGGAACGACCAAGGCTCCGTCTCCAACCGAACATTGTCCACCGGCGCACACGTGTCGATTTCACCGCTCGGCTCAGTGAACGTCCGCGCCAGAGTGCGGCCGCTGAGGACGCGCCCTGACGCTATGTCGCGAAGCGTCAGCGTCGGCGGATCGGCGTCGTGGGGGTCAGTGTGGGCGAGTTGCAACACACGGTCGCCGAGGCGGAAGCTGCGCTCGTCCAGGGATTGGGGGAAGTCAGGCGCGCCGCCGTCCGCCAGCACAGCGTCGATGCCCGGATAGACCTTGTCGCCGCGGACGAAGACGGTTCCGGACTCATCGACGATCGCCCGCCGGGCGAGCTCGGAGAGCGCCGCGATCGGGAAGATGGCCGCTTGACGGAACCCGTCGGCGGCGGTGTCGAGCAGGAGGTTGCGCGCGGCGTAACCGCAAGTGACGAAGAGCCGGTCGCCCAGCCAGCGCGACTCGCGCGAGCCGCAGTCGATCTGCGGCGTCTGAACGCGCTTTCGCGTGTGGACATCGAAGATTTCGGCGTCGCCGAAGAGGTCGGGCCAGCTCACGTAGCGGCCGTCGTTCGAGAGGCTCTGCACCGCGACGATGTCGCCCTCGTCGAACGGCAGGATGAAGGCGTCATGATCGACGCCATCAGGATAGATCGAGGCCTGATACTGGTTCGGCCGAGATGCGGGCGTCGTGATCGCCACCACGCCCGACGGGCTGGCGCGAACACCAAGCAGCGAGTTGGCCTGGCCGCTGTAGAGAACGCGGCCGTTCAGCAGGATCGGGTCGGCGCCTGCCCCGAAACAGTCGGCCGCCGCCCCGCGCGCGTGCCGGCCATCAGCTTCGGTCCAAGCAGGGCGGTGCAGGAAGATGTCGGGCGTCGGGCCGTCGGCAGGCAACTGGGCGCGGGCGCCGCCGCAAGCGAGGACGCCGGCGAGGAGAGCCGCCGCTGCGACCTGCCTGTGTAGCCTCGCCCTCACCGCACGTGCATGCCGCCGTCGACGACCAGGAGCGCGCCGGTGATGAACTTGGCATCGTCCGAGGCGAGGAACAGCGCTGCGTGGGCGGTGTCCCAGGCCGTGCCCATCTGGCCCATGGGCACGCGGGCGTTGCGGGCGGCGCGCGTCTCGTCGGTGGTGCGGCCGCTGGCGCGGGCGATGCCCTCGATGGCCATGGGCGTGTCCATCAGTCCGGGCAGCACGGCGTTGCAGCGCACGCGGTATTTCGCGTTCGCCGCCGCAACGCTGGTGGTCAGCCGGTTCACGCCGGCCTTGGAGACCTCGTAAGCGATCTGGTTGCCGCCGGAATAAGACGCCAGCGAGGAGATGTTGACGATCGCCCCGCCGCCCTGCTCGCGCATCAGCGGGATGGCCGCTTTGCTGGTCAGCCACATGCCCTTGAGGTTCACTTCGACGATCTTGTCGAAGGCGACCTCGTCGGCGTGCTGGGCCGGGCCGTCGCGGCCGCCCTGCGTCCCGCCGATGCCGACGTTGTTGACCAGGATGTCGACGCCGCCGAGCCGCGCCTGGCCGGTTTCGAGGATCGCCTTGGCCTGCGCGGCGTCGGTGACGTCGGCCTCGAAGGCCGACGCCTCGCCGCCTTCGGCGCCGATCATCGCCGCGGTCTCTTCCGCGCGCGCCAGGATGCGGTCGACGCAGAGGACGCGGGCGCCTTCGCGGGCGAAGAGCATCGCCATGGCGCGGCCGTTGCCGATGGTCTCGCCGGGCGTCTGGCCGGCGCCGACGACGACGGCGGTCTTGCCAGCGAGCCGGCCGGCCATCTCAGGCGCCTTTGAGGGCCGGATCGAGCGCCTGCCCGGGCTCGAGCTGCACGCCGAAGGTGTTCAGGAACATCGAGACCTGGGTGTACTGGCCGACGGTGAAGACCACGTCCATGCACTGCTTCTCGTCGAAGTGCTTGGCCAGCGCCGCCCACGTGGCGTCCGAGACGAAATGCCCGCGGACGAGTTCGTCCGCGGCGCGGATCAGCGCCTGCTCGGCCTCGGTCCAGTTGCGCGCGCCCGCGCCCTCCTTGATCGCCTCGATCTCATGCGGCGAAAGCCCCTCGCGCCGGCCGATGCCGGTGTGCTGGGTGAATTCGTAGCCGGACTGACAGAGGAAGCCGACGCGCAGGATGACGATCTCCCGCTCGCGCGCCGGCAGGCTGTTGCGGCGCGACAGCACGTACGCGCCCCACTGCTGGAACCGGGTCAGCGCCTTCGGCGCATGCGCCAGGGTGGCGAAGATGTTGAGCAGCCGCCCATCCTGCAGCATCGGCTGCACGGCCTCTTTCTGCTCCTCGCTCATGTCGGCGATGGCCAGCGGGGCGATGCGGGGCTTCGACAGTCTCATGGGCCGCGTCCTCTTTCCGCAAAGCCCTACCAGACCGGCTAGGCCAGCGGCACGCCCTTTTCGCGCAGGAGCGCCGTCAGGCTCGCCTGGTCCACGAACACTTCCGCCTGAAAGCCCGCCAGCCGCGCCCCCTCGACGTTCGCGGCCACGTCGTCGAAGAAGATCGAGCGGGCGGGATCGATGCCCGCGTCCTTCGCCACGCGATGGAAGGACTCCACGGCCGGCTTCGAGAGCCGGATCTCGTGGCTGAGGTAGGCCTCGAGTTCTCCAAGCGCGCCGCCTGTCTCGGCGACCAGATAGTCCCAATGCACCTGGTTGGTGTTGGAGAACAGCATGACCCTGTTGCGAGCGCCGAGCTGGCGCACGAAGGCGAGCATCGAGGGATCGACGGTGAAGTGGCAGCACCAGTCGGCCGCGAACTGATCCCACCCTGCGTCATAGCCCAGCTCGTCGCGCAGCTCGGCGTGCAGGTCGGCGATGGGAAGGCCCGAGCCCCAGTCCTTGCGGCGGATGAGGCGACTGACATCGCGCGGCGTGGCGCGCGTCTTCGAGGCGATCCGCTCGACCATCACCGCATTGTCGTGCGCGACGATGACGCCGCCGAGGTCGAAGACGAGCGCGTCGAAGGAGGCGGCCATGCCGGCCGCCTTAGCCCGATTGCCGCCCGGCCGCGAGAGGCTCTTACCGGCCGTCGATGTAGGCGAGGACGGCGCGGTTGAACTGGTCGGGGTCCTGCACCGGCGCGCCGTGGCCGACGTTCTTCAGCATGATCAGCCGGGCGTGCGGGATGGTGTGGGCGAGATAGGTCAGATGCTGAGGCGTGATCAGCTCCTCCTTGTCGCCGTCGACGATGGCGATCTGCGGGCCGTGGATGCGGGCCAGCTGGGCGGCGGTGTAGTTGGGTTGGGTCTCGGCCATCTTTGCGAACTCGGCCATGAGATCGTTGAACGCCCCAGGCGTGGGCGACAGGCGCGTGTAGTCGTCCTGCGCCCAACGCAGGGCCTCCATGACGATCGGCTTGGTCATCCAGTCCTTCGCCAGGCCCGAGGGGTCCATGTCGGGGCTGAAGGCGAAAATGCGCGTCTCGCGGTCCGGGTCGTGCATCGCCATGATGATTCCCAGAATCGCCCCGTCGCTCCAGCCGACGATGGCCGCCTTCTTGATGCTGAGCGCGTCCATCACCGCGATGACGTCGCTCTCCATCAGCTCGTAGCTGATCGGCTCGGGCCCGTGCGTGCTGCGCCCCTGGGCGCGGCTGTCGATCACGATGACGCGGTGGCCCGCCTTCACCAGCGCCGGAACCTGGTCGCCGAAGTTGTCGGCATCGCCGCCGAGGCCGTGCAGCAGAATGATCGGCGGACCTTCCCCGAAGGTCGCGAACCAGATCTCCGCCCCCCGGTGCGCGACGTGGCCGTCCATCGCGGCCGGCGGCAGCGGCGGCGGCCGGGTGAACGTCTCCGAGGGCGCGGGAGCGGCCATCGCCGGCGCAGCCCAGACGAGGAGTGCGCCGAGCGCGAGCAACCCCATTTTCCGCCTCATGTCATCCCCCATCGGCCATCAGCTCTTTCAGCATACGCGCGCCACGCGGCGCCGGATCAAGCCCTGGCCGCAGCGATCGCCTCGCGCACGCGCGCCAGCGCGGCGTCGATCGGCGCGGTTTCGCCCAGCATGTCGAAGGTGCGGTAGACCGAGAAGAAGCAGTGGCCGTGCACGGTCGCCAGCAGCGAGCGGGCGAGCGAGAGCACGCCAGACGGCTCTGCGCTCGGCAGCGCGGCGGCGATCTCGGCGGCGACCATGCCCATCAGGTCGGCGACGACCGCCTGGTACCACTCCGGCGCCGGGGCGCCGTCGGCCATGTGGTGCTCGTAGAGCGCGATCCATGCCCGCGGCTCGCGGGCGGCGAAGTCAAAATACCCGTCGACGAGGGTTGCGATGCGGTCGCCGCCGGGCGCGGCCAGGCGCTGGCGCAGGTGATCGCCCCACAACGCCAGCGTCCGCGCGTTGATCGCCAGCACCAGGCCGTCGTAGCTGCCGAACACGTTGTAAAGGGTGCCGATGGAGTAGCCGACCCGCTTGGCGACGTCGCGCGCGGAGAAGCCCGCGAGGCCCGTCCGCGCCAACTGACGGCGCCCCTCATCGACGAACAGCGTCTTGAGTTCGCTTCGCGTGTGATCGGATCGGCGACCCATGGCGACCTCTAAATTGAACAGTGCTCAAAATAATTATTGAACAGTGCTCAATTGTGTGTTTCCTATGCGTCCGTCAAGCGGTTTCGTCGGATGCCACCGACCGCGAGAGGGAGTGAGACCATGGTTTGGCTGGCCGTTCTGGCGCTGGCGATCTGGGTTCTGGTCGAGCACGGGCGCACGACGAAACTCGCGGACGAGTTCGCTCGGCTCCGCGCGCGCCTGGCGGGCGAAGCGCCAACGCCCACGGCGACGAGACCAGCCGCGCCGATCACGACCGCTCAGCGCGTCGCCCCGGAGCCGGCGCTGATCGCCGTTCCTTCGCCGGCGCCGGCCGTTTCGCCGCGGCCAATCGCGCCGACGCCGCAGCCGGCGCCGCCGGCGCAACGGCCCGCCGCCCCGGCCATCACCCGCGCCGCCGTCGAGACCTGGCTGTCGGAGAAGGGCCTCGCCTGGATCGGCGGCTCGGCGCTCGTCATCGGCGGCGCCCTGCTCGTCGGCTACGCCGTCCGGCGCGGCATCTTCACGCCGATGCTCCGGCTCGCCGCCGCCGCCGCGCTCGGCGTCCTCTTCGGCGCGGCCGGCGAAGCGCTGCGGCGCGGACGCCTGCCCGGCTTCGGGCGCAACGCCCTGGTGGCGGCGCTGGCGTCGGGCGCGGCCGCCGCCATCCTCTACGCGGACGCCTGGGCCGCCTACGGCATCTACGGCTACATCCCGGTAGCAGCCTGCGCGGCGCTGCTCATCGCCATCGCGGCGGGGCTCCTGGCCCTCTCGCTGCTGCATGGGGAGCCCCTGGCCGTCTTGGCCCTGGCCGGCGCGTTCGCGGCGCCGCTGATCTCCGGCGGCGATTGGGACATCGCGATGCTATCGCTCTACATGGGCCTGCTCGTCGCCGTCGGGCTGGCGGTCGCCTGGCTCCGCGGTTGGTCGTTCGCCGGCGGCGCGGTGCTGGCTGGCGCGTTCGTCTGGGCCTTCATCGCCGGCTTCGGCGACAAGCCGGCGCAGACGTTGCTGCTGGGCCTCGAGCCGCTCGCCGTGCTGGCGCTGCTCGCCTATCTGCGTGCGCGGCCGACGCGCATCCTGGCCCTCGGAGCGACCGTGCTGGCCGGCCTCGCGATGTTGTTGCCGGCCGTGGCGATGCCCGCGGCGACCTTCGTCCCGCCGATCGCCGTCGACCGCATCGCCGCCGCGCTGGCGCTGATCGGCCTCGCGGCCGCCCTGCACCGCCGGCAGCACACCGCGGCCGTCGGCCTTGGCGTCGTCGGCGGCTTTCTGACCGCCGCAGCCCTCTTTGTCCGGCTTTCCGCGCCCGCGGACATGACCTGGGCCTGGAGCCTGCTGCCTCCTGCCCTTGGGGTCGGCGGCGTGCTCGCCGCGCATGGGCAGCCGAGGGCCGCCGCGCGCTCAGCGGCCGGCGCCATCGGCGGGGCGGTGCTCGGGCTCATCGCAGGCGAGGCCTGGCAGGCCGGCGCGCCGTTCGTCGCCATCAGCGCCTGCGCCGTCGGAACGCTGGGCGCGGTCTGGCACGCCCGCCGGCCCGCGAAGGCGCATGACGCGGCAGGGGTCGACCTTTGGGCGGCCGCCGCGGCCGCCGCGCTGTTCATCGCCGTCGGCGAAAGCGTCGCCTGGCGGTGGCTGCCGTTCGCCTTCGCTGCCAGCGTGCTTGTGCTGGGCGCGCTCGCCAACCGACTCGGCTGGCGCTCGCTCGGCCGCGGCGCGGCCGCCGGGGCGTTGCTCGCCTTCCTCTCGCTCTTCCAGGGCCCGCTCCTGGCGCTGGCGTTGGGAAGCCGCGATGGCGCCGTCCTGTTCCTCGCCGCCGGGCTCGCCGTCGCCGCCGCAAGCCTCGCCGCCGCGCGAATGGCCGCCGCGGACCGGCCGGCGGCCGAGGCGTTGCAGACCGTCGCCCCGCTCGCCGTTCTGTCTGGCGCCTTCGTCTTCCTGCGCTGGTTCGCCGCCCACGGCGTCCCGCTCGACGCCCTCGGCGAAGACGGCGCTCGCACGCTCCTGCTCGGCGCTGGCGGGCTCGTCGGGCTGGCCCTGCTCGGCGCCCAGCCGAGCCTGTTCGCGAAGCTCCGCGCGCATGCCCTCGTGGTCGCGGCGATCCTCTACGGCCTCCTCGCGCAGCTCGACATGCACAACCCGCGCATCGGCGCCGCGAGCGACCTCGTCAGCGGTGTCGCCGTCTTCAACAGCCTGGCGGTCGCCTATCTGGCGCCAGCGGGTCTGTTCGCCCTTGCCGCGGCGCGCGCGTACCGCACGACGAGGCCGCTCGGCCGCATCTACGCGCTGGCGGCGCTGCTGTTCGGGCTGAGCTGGGCATTCCTGGAGCTGCGCCGCGACGCCGTCGGACCCCACCTTGGCGGCGCCGTGTTGGCTGTCAGCCCCATCGAGGGGATCGGCGACTCGCTCGTCCTGCTGGGCGTGGCGGCGGCGTTCGGCTTCGTGCGGCGGTTCGCGCGCCGCGAGGGCCACCCGTTCTGGGGCGATGCGCGGGCCAGCCTGACGGCCGGCCGGCTTGTCGCCGCGGGCTTCGCGATCCTCGTTGCGGCCTGGTGGTCCAACCCCTGGTTCGGTCCGTTCGCCGAAGCGCTGGCGAGCCCCGTCGCGCTCTGGTTCACCATCGGCGCCTATCTCTTGGCGACCGGCCTGATCGCCTGGCTGGCCGTTGACGCCCGCGAGGAGGCCAAATCCGTCGAATCGCGCGTCCTGACCGACGCGGCGGTGCTGTTCGGGCTCGTCGCGGCGACGCTGGCGGTGCGCGCCGCTTTCCAGGGCGCCGACATGACCTTCGGGCGCGCCGCGACCCAGCCGGAGGTCTGGACCTACTCCGCCGTCTGGGCCGCGCTCGGGCTGGGCCTGATCGTCTCCAGCCGCGGCGGCGAGCGCCTCTTCCTGCGCGCCGGTGTCATGGTGCTGCTGCTGACGACAGCCAAGGTGTTCATCGTCGACACCGCAAACCTCTCGGGCGTGGTGCGCGCGACCTCCTTCCTCGGGCTGGGCGTCCTCCTGCTGCTGGGCGCCCTTACCGCGCGGCGGATCGCCGAGCGCCTGGCGCCCGGGGCGGACCACCACGAAGGATCGCCCTCCTAGGCGCCCGCGTTCGGCATCCGTCGATGCAGGCGAGACGCTCGCGCCGCGCCGGTGGATCAAGCGCTGGCGCCTTGCGCGCTGCTCTGCTAACCAGCGCGTCCGAACCGAAGAGGTCTTCGACCATGTGCAGCATCGAGCGTTTGAGGGACTGAGCCCGGCCCCGATGGGCTGACGCCGCCGCGCGCGCCAGGCCGCGCGCCTTCAAATTCGATCGAGCTTCGGACTGCACTCATCATGGCCAAATCCAAAGGCTTGCGCGCCGCGGCGCGCCCCACCCCTTTCGGCGACCTGAACGACCTGCTCGACGGCCTCGTCGGCGGCGCGCGCGGCGCGCTGGGCGACAATTTCGTCGGCGCCTACCTGCATGGCTCCTTCGCCCTCGGCGACTTCGATCGGCGCAGCGACGTCGACTTCATCGTCGCCCTCCGCGAGGACCTGTCGCCGCAACAGCTCGCCGCGCTGCAGGCGCTGCACGCCGAGCTGCACGTGCGCCCGAACCACTGGGCGCAGCGGCTCGAGGGCTCGTACGCGCCGTCCGCGCTGCTGCGCCGACGCATGGCCGAGCCGCGCGACCCGCCGGGAGAGCCCCGCGCCGACGACTGGGTCGACCCGGAGACCAGCGGCTGGCTCCGCCCTGAGGTTTATCCCTTCTGGTTCGTCGGCAACGGGCGCGACCGGCTGGTCCGCAGCGAGCACGACAACCGCGACATCCCGCGCTGGATCCTGCGCGAGCGCGGAGTGATCCTGGCCGGGCCGAACCCGCGCACGCTGATCGATCCGGTCCCGCCGGAGGCTGTACGCGCCGAAGCCAGGACGCTGATCGACATCTTCGACAAGGCCTCGAGCGAGCTGCTCGCCAAGCACATCTTCCAGTCCTTCACCGCCGTCGCCACGGCCCGCGCGCTGCACAGCCTCGACACCGGTCGCGTGCAGTCGAAGAAAGCCGCCGTCGTCTTCGCGCGCCACAGGCTGGATCCCAAGTTCGCGAGCCTCGTCGAACGCGGCTTTGCCGAGCGCGAGCAGCGGCCGACGGCCGACGCCGACATGCCGGCCTACGTCGCGCGGCCGGCCGATCCGGCCGACGCGGCGCTCACGCGCGAGCTGCTCGCGTTCGCGAAGACGGCGAAGCTGGGCGAGGCGCGCGCGCTGGCGGAGCAGCGGATGGCGCATCAGCGGCCTGGCGCGATCGGCCGCAATTGGCGAGACTTGCGGAACGACCGAGGCGGAAGGGGCGGCGGACGCGGCGGCTATACGCCGCCGCCGACCCGGCCGGGCGGCCGGCGCGGGCGGGGCTAGCCGCCGGCGTCATTTCCTGCGCGCGCCGCGGCGTCGCCATCGACGACGCTGTAGCTGGCGGATTTCGAACCCGGGTCGGCGCGATCGAAACCCTCGGCCGCCAGCCCGCGCTTCAGCAGTTCGCGCACGGCCGCAGCCCGGCTCGGCATGCGGCGGGCGAAACGCCAATCGTCCAACGCCGCCAGCTCATCGCCGGTCAGCATGATCTGCAGTCGCTCGCCGCGGGCCAGTTCGTCCATGGCGCACCTCCTCTCGCCGCCCATGCGCGTCTTTTTAGTCGTCACCGCAATCGGCGTCAATGACTGATAATCAGTTTTTTGACACACTTACTCATTTGCCGCCCCTTTCGGCGTCGCTGTCGAGGACGCCTCCTGCGTATGTGTAGTCAAATGCTATTTCAGCAAACTTGAGTAACGATGGCACGAAATTGCAGGATCGGCGTTTCCATTCAAGAATAGTGGTGGCTTTCATCATTGAACGATTGCTAGTATTCGCCAGCAAAGGAATCCCCCCATGACTGTCGAGCTTGTTCGCACGCGGCTGCCGAACCCCACCCCCGCAGACGACCTCCTGGGTCCGGAAATGCTGGTGGCGGAGTCCAACCACCGGATCGCGAACAATCTCACACTGATCGCCGGCCTCGTGCGCATGCAGGCGTCCGGCATCGCCAAGGCGGGTCGACCGATGACCGCCGACGAGGTCTGCCTGGCGCTTGAAGAGGTGGGCAACCGCATCGAAACGGTGGGCCGCCTGCATCGGCTGCTCGCGCAGATCGGGCGGCGGCCCAGCCTCGACCTGAGCCAATATCTGCAGGACATCGCCGAGGCCGCGGTCGGCTCCATGTCATCGCGAGGAGAGATACGGCTCGTGCACGCGTCTACGGCCGACTGCGAGATCGCAACCCACCAAGCCCTTTCGCTTGGCTTCATCGTGGGCGAGCTGGCCACCAACGCGATGAAATACGCTCACCCGACAGGCATTTCCGGTTGCCTGACGCTTGGCTGTCACGCACGCCCGGGCGGTGCGACCCTGATCGAGATCATCGACGACGGCGTCGGCCTTCCGGAAGGATTCGATCCCCGCCGCGACGGCGGTCTCGGCATGCGCATGGTGCGCAGCCTCGCCGATCAACTGCGTGCGACGCTGACGTTCGACTCGAGCGCCATCGGACTGACTGTGCGCCTGCTCGTGCCGCCCGGCGGGGCGGACGGTTAGACTCCCCCGGCGGACCCTAGTGCGGCGCCGGCTCGCGCTGGACGATGCACTCGAGCGCTTTGTCGACGCAGGCGCGCGTCGCCGCCGGGCCGGGCACGGCGTGGCTGACCGCCGGCAGGCTCTGCAGATAGAGCGCGATGTCCGTCGCGTCCTCCTTCGAGAGATTGGCGAAGTCCGGCCATGGCATGGCCGGCGAGAGGGTGCGGCCGCTGGGCGTCACGCCGGTGGTGACGGCCGCTGCGATCTGCGCGGTGGTCCAGGTCCCCAGCCCCGTCGCCTTGTCAGGCGTGAGGTTCGGCGGCGTGAAGACGCCGAGCCCAGGCAGCAGGAAGTCGGCGTCCGAGCCGCCCAGGAAGCGCGTCATGTCCGGCTTTGGCGTCAGTCCGCCTGGCGTGTGGCAGTCGCTGCAGCCGACCACCTTCACCAGGTAGGCCCCGCGCGCGACCTGCTGATCATGCGACGGCGCGCAGGCCGCCAGCGCGGCGACGGCCGCCAGGCTCAGCAGGCCGCGGAGCATCGACGTTGAGATTGTCATGGCGCTCCCCCAAACTCGAGCGCAGCGCAGTCTAGCAGACAAACACCGGAGAGGCCCGCCCTAGTGCGGCTGCGCCGGCAAGGGTCCGCCGTGCGCCGGCAGGACCGGCTGGTTTGTGTTCACCGGCCGGAGCTCGATCTCGATCACCGCGTAGACCGATCGCGCCGGCTCGAGTTCGCCGCCGATGACGAGGCGGTAGGGCCCCTCCTTGGCGCTCAGCGGCTGACCGTTCTTGCGGTCGGCCAGGATCACCGGTTCGCGCCGGAAGCTCGGCTCCGCCTCCGCCAGCGCGAGCACCGTGGTGAAGCCGTCCGACCCGGTGACGACGATGATCTGGTTCACCGGCGCGCCATGCAGCCGCTTCTCGGACGGCGCGCCCACCTCGGCGAGAACGTCGCCGATCACGGCGCCGGAATAGGTCGCCTTGTCGCCGTAAGGCACGGTCACGCTGGCCTGGCGCATGGCGCGCAGGTCGGCGGCCGTCACTGTCTCCATCCGTCCCTCGACGCCTTTGACGACGATGGACTGGGCGAGCGCCGAGCCGGCGAGCGCGAGCAACAGCATGGCCGCTATGACGCTCGCGGCGGGCTTCATTTGAACGTGCTCTGCACCCACTGACTGCCCAACCGCTCGACACCGGCGCGCAAGAGATTGCGCGCGCTCGTCGCGCTGTCAAAGGCGACCTGGATCACGGCTTGGTCGTCGCTGGAATAGCTGCTTGGAATGTTCTTCTTCGCTTGATCCTTCAGCACCGGCAGATCGGCGTCGGTGCGGCGGATGGCCGCGAGCCGCGCGTCGCAAAAGCTGACGAGACGGAGGAAGTGCTGCGTGACGAGCACCCGATTCAGCGGAGGATCGAATGGGAGCGTCAAGGTTTGCAGGCCGATCGGAATGGGATCCTTCGGCCCGGGCACGCTGAAGAACTTGATGTTCACCAGCCCGTTGGCGGCCGCCCCGACTAGCAAACCTTTCAGCCAAGGGTTGTTGTGAAGCAGGACAAGCGCTCGCGTGACCGCCGCCTTTTCGTCCGCCGAGCCGCCCCCAATCAGCGGCGCGATCAGCGGATCGAAGGCGAACAGCATCAGGAGCGCGCAAAGCCCATACATCAGCGCCAGCAAATGCGCGGCGGGACAGCGGATCAGGAAGCCGAACGTGCGCTGGTAGAGGGTCGCCCAAAGGTCGAGGATCGTGAAGGCATAGGCCGCGAGAAGGGCGAGTGCGTAGCCTGGCAGTGCCTGCATATGTTCCGCCCCCCGGCGCGCAAGCCCTACTCGACCACGATGGCCTGGTCGTTGTCGGCGTCCAGCCTGATCGAGGCGCCATGGTCGGCCAGCTGGCCGACGATCTCGGTCACAGCCGTGTTCGAGAGGCCGGTCGCGGAGGAGACGAGTGAGACATCGACCCGCTTGGCGCCATCTTCGTCCCGCTTGGCGAACGCCTTGGCGACGCGCAGGACATTGTCGGGGGATGCGCCTTGGCCGGGCATGTGGAGCCTCCTTCGCTCGGCACTATCATATGGGGAGTCCGGTCTGGTTGCATCAGTCATTGGCGGTTGGGGGCGGCCGAACACGCCCGCCGCCGAGCCTGTCCATCGGGACGACCGCACGCCGCCAACCGCGGCGCGCGGCTTGCTCCCCCCTTGGCGCGGAGTAAGTTAGGCGGCTAAAGCGAAGGGAATATCCCCGGACACATCGAGGACTTGATGGCCGACTTTGGCGCCGACCAGCTGGAGGCGTTCCGCGCGGAGGCGAGCGAATGGCTCGCCGCCAACTACCCCGCCGTGCTGAAGGACCCGCGCGCGAAGACCGACCCGGAAGCCATCTGGGGCGGGCGCGCCTTCGCCGGCAGCGACGATCCGCAGATCACCTGGCTGCACCGCATGGCCGAGAAGGGCTGGACCGCGCCCACCTGGCCGAAAGCCTACGGCGGCGGCGGCCTCTCGGCGGCGGAGGCGCGAGTGCTCGAGCGCGAGATCGCGCGCGGCGGCTACCGCACTCCACTCGCCTCCTTCGGCGTCTGGATGCTCGGCCCCGTCCTGCTCGAGTTCGCCAACGAAGACCAAAAGAAACAGCACCTGCCGCGGATCGTGCGCGGCGAGATCCGCTGGTGCCAGGGCTATTCCGAGCCGGGCGCGGGCTCCGACCTCGCGTCCTTGCAGACGCGCTGCGAGGACAAGGGCGACCACTGGCTGATCAACGGCCAGAAGATCTGGACCTCCTACGCCAACAAGGCCGACTGGTGCTTCTGCCTGGTGCGCACTGACACGTCCAAGAAGCACGAGGGCATCTCCTTCGTGCTCATCGACATGACGACGCCCGGCGTCGAGACGCGGCCGATCAAGCTGATCAGTGGCGAGAGCCCCTTCTGCGAGACCTTCTTTACCGACGTGAAGATCCCGAAGGAGAACATGGTTGGGCCGCTGAACGGCGGCTGGAACATCGCCAAGCGCCTCCTGCAGTACGAGCGTCAGAACATCTCGGGCGGCTTCGGCGGCGGCGGGGGCGCCGGCGGCGCGGCGGGCGACCTGGCCGAGATCGCCAAGCGCTACGTCGGGGTGGGCGAGGACGGCGCGCTCGCCGATGCGGACCTTCGCGGTCGCATCACGCGCAACAAGATGGACTTCCAGGCTTTCGGGCTGACCACAGCCCGCATCGCCGCTGAGAGCCGCACGTCCAACGGGCCGAGCGCGGCCACCTCGATCATCAAGTACGCCGCCGCCGCCTTCGCCCAGGAACGGTCGGAGCTGATGGTCGAGGCCATGGGCGCGCAGGGCCTGGGGTGGGAAGGCGAGGGCTTCTCCCCGGGCGAGGTGACAGCCGCGCGCGGCTGGCTGCGATCGAAGGGCAACTCCATTGAAGGCGGCACCTCGGAAGTGAATATCAACGTGGTGGCCAAGCGTGTGCTAGGCTTGCCCGATCCCAAATAGAGGGCTTCAACGGGGGCGGATTACCCCGCCCGACGCGATATTGAATTGATGGGAGATTGAAGATGGCCGATTTCGGCGGCAGCGAGATTGACGCTTTCCGCGCCGAAGCGCGCGAGTGGCTGGAAGCCAACTATCCGAAATCGCTGCGCAAGGGCGCCGATCCGACCAGCGAAGAGCAGGCGATGACCGCCATGCTCAACCCGAACGAAGACCAGAAGCTCTGGAAGCAGCGCATGGCCGAAAAGGGCTGGGGCGCGCCCACCTGGCCGACACAATACGGCGGCGGCGGGCTGAGCCAGCCGCAGGCGCGCGTGCTGCAGGAAGAGATGAACCGCATCGGCGCTTCCAACCCGATGATGGGCATGGGCACGAGCATGTTAGGCCCGACGCTGCTCGAGTACGGAACCGAGGATCAGAAGAAGCGCCACATCCCAAAGATCGTCTCCGGCGAGGTGCGCTGGTGCCAGGGCTACTCGGAGCCGGGCGCGGGGTCCGACCTCGCATCGTTGCAGACCAAGTGCGAGGACAAGGGCGACCACTGGGAGGTGAACGGCCAGAAGATCTGGACCTCGGGCGCGCAATACGCCGACTGGTGCTTCTGCCTCGTGCGCACCGATCAGACCAAAAAGCACGAAGGCATCTCCTTCGTGCTCATCGACATGCACCAGCCCGGCGTCGAGACGCGCCCCATCAAGCTGATCGCCGGCTCGTCGCCCTTCTGCGAGACCTTTTTCACCAACGCCCGCGTGGAGAAGAACGACATGGTCGGGCCGCTGAACGGCGGCTGGACCGTCGGCAAGCGCCTGCTGCAGCACGAGCGCTCCGGGCAGGGCGGCGGCCGGATGATGGGCAGCGCCGCCAGCATTTCGGACGTGGCCAAGACGTACGTCGGCCTGGACGAGAAGGGCCGCATCGCCGACCCCGACCTGCGCACCCGCGTCGCCGATCACATGATGAAGGCCAGGGCGCACGCACTGACCATGCAACGCGCGATCGCCGAGGCCAGGGGCAACCTCAATCCCAGCGCCACCACCTCGATCATGAAGAATTCCGGCACCCAGATCGGCCAGGAGCGGTCGGAGCTGATGCTGGAGATCATGGGCCACCAGGGCCTCGGCTGGGAAGGCGACGGCTTCGAGGCCGACGAGCTTTCCGCCGTGCGCGGCTGGCTGTCCGGCAAGGCGACGACGATCTTCGGCGGCTCGCAGGAGATTCAGAACAACATCATTTCCAAGCGGATCCTCGGGTTGCCAGACCCGACGGCCTCCGCCTGATCGTAGGAGACGAAGACCATGGCTGATTTTGGGGGCGCCGACCTCGACGCCTTCCGCACTGAGGCGCGCGAGTGGCTCGAGGCCAACTTCCCGCCGGCGCTGAAAGGCCGGGGCGGGGCGATGTACGTCGAAGGCGCGGGCCCATCGGGCGGCGACTTCGGCCTGTGGAAGAAGCGCATGGGCGACAAGGGCTGGGGCGTTCCGACCTGGCCCAAGGCCTACGGCGGCGGCGGGCTCGAGCCCGCGCAGGCGCGCGTGCTGCAGCAGGAGATGAACCGCATCGGCGCCTGGAACCCGATCGGCGGCATGGGCGTGATGATGTTCGGCCCGACGCTGCTCGAGTACGGCAACGAGGATCAGAAGAAGACCCACATCCCCAAGATCGTCCATGGCGAGGTGAACTGGTGCCAGGGCTTCTCCGAGCCCGGCGCCGGGTCGGACCTCGCCTCGCTTCAGACCCGCTGCGAGGACAAAGGCGACCACTGGCTCGTCAACGGCTCGAAGATCTGGACCAGCGGCGCGCAGTGGGCCGATTGGTGCTTCTGCCTGGTGCGGACCGACACGACGAAGAAGCACGAAGGCATCTCCTTCCTGCTTATCGACATGAAGACGCCCGGCGTCGAGGTGCGGCCGATCAAGCTGATCGCCGGCGCATCGCCCTTCTGCGAGACCTTCTTCACCGACGTGAAGGTGCCGAAGGAAAACCTGGTCGGGCCGATGAACGGCGGCTGGACCATCGGCAAGCGGCTCCTGCAGCATGAGCGCAGCGGCCTCTCCGGCGGTGGCGGCGGCGGCGGAGGCGGCGGCATGTTCGGCGTCTCCGGCTCGGTGCCGCAGCTGGCCAAGACCTACGTCGGCGCCGACGAGAAGGGCCGTATCGCCGACTCCGACCTGCGCTTCCGCATCGCCTCGCACGACATGGACCGGCGCGCGTTCCAGCTCACCGCGCTGCGGACGATGATGGAGTCGCGCTCCAACCAAGGGCCATCGGCGGCGACCTCGATCATGAAGAACGCCGGCACCAAGATCGGCCAGGATCAGGCCGAGCTGACCATCGAGATCATGGGGAACCAGGGCCTCGGCTGGGAAGGCGACGGCTTCACGTCGGAGGAACTCCAGGCCGTGCGCGGATGGCTGGGCGGCAAGGCCACCACCATCTTCGGCGGCTCGGCCGAGATCCAGAACAACATCATCTCCAAGCGGATTCTGGGCCTGCCCGATCCGATCAACGCTTCAAATTAGAAGGACAATTTCATCATGGCCGTTTTGACAGAAGAACAGAGCATGCTCCGCGACGCGGCGCGCACCTGGACCCAGGAAAAGTCGCCCGTCACCGCCTTCCGCAAGATGCGCGACGCCGGCATGCCGCTGGGCTACGACCCCGCCGCCTTCGCCGAGATGGCGGAGATGGGCTGGACCGGCGTCATCATCCCCGAGGAATACGGCGGATCGGACTTCGGCTACCTCAGCCTCGGGCTGGTGCTCGAAGAGACCGGCCGCACGCTGACGGCCTCGCCGCTGCTCTCCTCCGCGCTCGCCGCCGCGAGCGCTATCATCCTCGGCGGCTCGGACGCCCAGAAGGGCGCGTACTTGCCGAAGATCGCCTCGGGCGAGCTGGTCGGCACGCTGGCCATCGACGAAGGCCCGCACCACGCGCCGGAAAAGGTGGCGCTGGAGGCGAAGAAGAGCGGCTCGGGCTACACCCTGAACGGCGCCAAGACCTTCGTGCTCGAGGGCATGGCGGCCGGCGTCTACGTCGTCTCCGCCCGCACCTCGGGCAAGGCGGGGGACAAAGAGGGCATCACCCTCTTCCTCGTGCCCGCCGACGCCAAAGGCGTCGAGCGCAAGGCGCTGAAGCTGGCCGACAGCCGCGGCGCGGCGAACGTCGCCTTCAAGAACGTCGAGGTCGGCGCCGATGCCGTGCTGGGCGACGTCGACAAGGGCGGCGACCTTTTGGAAAAGGTGCTCGACCGCGCCCGCGCCGGTCTCGCCGCCGAGATGCTGGGCGCGGCGACCCAGGCGTTCGAGACCACCCTCGATTACCTCAAGACCCGCGTGCAGTTCGGCCAGGTGATCGGCGCCTTCCAGGCGCTGCAGCACCGGGCGGCGAAGATGTTCACCGACCTCGAGCTGGCGCGCTCCTGCGTCGAGGCGGCGCTGGCGGCGATCGACAACGACTCGCCCGACACGCCGGAGCTGGTGTCGCTGGCCAAGGCAAAGATGGGCGACACCCTGCACCTGGTCTCCAACGAGATGGTGCAGATGCATGGCGGCATCGGCATGACCGACGCCCACGACGCCGGGCTCTACCTGAAGCGCGCCCGCGCGGCGGAAGCCAGCTACGGCGGTCAGTCGTACCACCGGGACCGGTACGCCCGGCTGAACGGCTACTAGCCATTGATTGATCGCACCCCGGGGGGCGGATAAGCTTCGGCGAAGCATCCAGATCCTCTGGGGGAGCGATCATGAAAAACCTCGTCCTCGCCGCGTCGGCGCTCGCCGCCGTGGCCAGCCTCGCCTTTGCCGGACCGGCGTCGGCGCAATACGGCATGGACCGCGGCCAGCCGAAGAACATGACAACGCCGAACCTGCCGCAGTGCGCGCATCCGATCGGCACCGCGGCGATCAAGGAACCCGACCACGACTGGTGGAGCCCGCTCGGCCTCTCCAATCCGGAGTCGCTCCTGAAGCTCTTCGCCTCGCGCTCGGGGTGCCTGCGCATCGTCCAGGGCGATACGGGCGTGGCCATGCACAGCCAGCAGGAAGACCTCGCCAGCTCCGGCGAGTTGCAGCGCAACTCCAACGTCGGCAAGGGTCAGGTGGCCGCGGCGGACTTCTTCATCATCCCCGACATCGCCAACCAGAACTCCAATTCCAGCGGCAGCAACGTCGGTGCGGCGCTCGGCCACTTCCTGCCTGGCGCGTTCGGCGCCATCGCCGGCTCGATCAGCACCAAGAGCGAGGAGGCGCAGACGCTGATCACCTTGGTCAACGCTCGCACCACCGAACAGCTCTACGTCGCCGAGGGTGCGGCGAAGAAGACCGACATCTCCTTCGGCGCCGGCGGCGGAGTGGCCGGCTGGGCCGGCTTCATCGCCGCGGCCGGCGGCGGCTACTCCAACACCAACATCGGACAGGTGATCTCGGCCGCCTACTTCAACGCCTACGTCGACCTCGTGCATTACATGCAGACCCAGGGCATGGACGCCCAGGCGTCGGCCCAAAACGCGCCGCAGCAGGCCTATCACGTCACCCGCTCGTTCGTGATGCGCGCCTCGCCGTCCGCCGACTCACGCCGCGTGCGCGACCTCGCCGTCGGCGACGAGGTCTTCCCCACCGGTCAGCAGAACGGCGTCTGGTGGCAGGTGGACGACGAGAACGGCAACCGCGGTTGGGTCTCCTCGACCGCGATCACCGCGCACTGACGTCACGGTCGCCCTCGGGCGCCTTTGTAAGGCCCCGAGGGCTCGCGCCGAGCGCCCCTAGTCTCTAGATAGGCGGCGAGGCCGCATCGGCCGCTGGAGGCGCCGTTGGCTCGCACCCCGCTGAAACTGAAACCGGTCGGCAGCCAGGTGATCGTGATCACCGGCGCGACCTCGGGCATCGGCCTATCCACCGCCCGCGCCGCGGCATCGCGAGGCGCGAGCCTGATGCTGGTCGCCCGTAACGAAGAGGCGCTGAAGAGCGTCGCCGAGGACCTGACCGCAAAAGGGGCTCAGGTCGCCTACGCCGTCGCCGACGTGGGCGTCGAAGCGCAGGTGCGCGCAGCGGCCGAGGCGGCGATCGCCCGCTTCGGCGGCTTCGACACCTGGGTGAACGACGCTGGCGTCTCGGTCTTCGGCGACATCGCCAAGACGCCGATCGCCGACCAGCGCCGCCTGTTCGAGACCAACTACTGGGGCGTCGTCTATGGCTCGCTGGTCGCGGTGGAGCATCTGCGCGGCCGCCCGGGCGGCGGCGCGGTGATCAACCTCGGCTCGGCGCTGGGCGACATGGCCATCCCGTTGCAAGGCGCGTATTCGGCCTCGAAGCACGCGGTGAAAGGCTTCACCCAGGCGCTGCGCATGGAGCTCATCCGCGAAGGCGCCCCCGTCTCGGTGACCCTGATCAAGCCCTCGGCCATCGACACGCCCTACAAGGACCACGCCAAGAATCTCACCGGCGCGCCGGTCAAGAACCCGCCGCCGGTCTACGCGACCCCGCTGGTCGCCCAGGCGATTCTGTATGCGGCCGAGCATCGGGTGCGGACGCTGAGCGTGGGCGCTGGCGGGCCGCTGATCGCGGCGCTGGCCGCCCTCGCCCCGGCCGTGGCCGAGCCGATCATGGTCGCCGTGGCGCCGGCGCTGCAGCGGGATGCGGGCGCCAAGCGCCAGGCGCGCGCCGACAATCTGCACCAGGCCGGCCAGGACCTGCGCGAGCGGGCCTACTACAAGGGCGTGCGCGAGCAGAGTCTGTTCGCCGCCGCCCAGATGCGCCCGCGCGCCACGCTCGCCGTCGCCATCGCCGCCGCCATCGCGACCGCGCTCGCCTTCGTCGGCGGCCGCAAGCTCGGCCGCGCCGGCGCGTCGGTGGTCGAACCCGCGCCCTGAGCGCTTGCCGCCTGCGTCGCCGGCCGCCTAAATCGCGCCGGGCAGCAAAAGGCGGGACGAAGACATGACGGGACGGCTCGAGGGCAAGGTCGCGCTGGTCACCGGCGCGGCGAGCGGAATCGGACGGGCAAGCGCCAAGCTGTTCGCCGCCGAGGGCGCCAAGGTGGTCGCCTTCGATCGCGTCGACGGCGTGAAAGAGACGGCGGCCGCGATCAAGGCGGGCGGCGGCGATGCGCTGGCGCTGACCGGCGATGCGGGGGCTGAGGACGACGTCGCCAAGGCGGTCGCCGCTGCGCTCGAGAGCTTCGGCGGGCTCGACGTCTGCTACGCCAACGCCGGCGTGGGCACGACCACCTTCGATCCGCCGCTCGAGCAGACCGGCGAGCAGTGGCTGGCGCTGCTGCGCATCAACCTGGTCGGCCCGTTCCTGGCCATCAAGCATGCGTCCAAGCCCATGCGCGAAAAGGGCAAGGGATCGATCATCGCCACGGCCTCGGTCGCCGGCCTGCGCTCCGGCGCGGGCGGGCCGGCCTATTCGGCCTCGAAGGCCGGCGTCATCAACCTGGTGCAGACTATGGCCCAGCTGCTCACCGGCACGGGCGTGCGCGTCAACGCCATCTGCCCCGGCCTGATCGAGACCGGCATGACCCGCGGCGTCTTCGAACGCGCCCGCCAGCGCGGGACGGAAGACCGCATCGGCCAGCTCAATCCGCTCAAACGCGCCGGCCAGCCGGAGGAGATCGCCGCGGCGGCCCTCTTCCTCGCCTCGGACGAGGCGTCGTACGTGAACGGCCAGGCGATCGTGGTCGACGGCGGGCTCTCCAGTTCGCACCCGGTGGTGATCGCGCGCGGACGCGGCTGAATCGTGAGAGGGCGCGGAACCAAACCGCCCTCCGATCCTTGCGTTTTGAAGGGGCGACGCACGCCCCGCGTTCACGCGAGGTCACCAATGAAGATTGCCCAGATCGCCCCGTTGTACGAAGCCGTGCCGCCGCGGCTCTATGGAGGGACCGAGCGGGTGGTCGCCTATCTGTGTGACGCGCTGGCGGACGCCGGCCATGAGGTGGTGCTGTTCTCCAGCGGCGACGCCGAGACCAAGGCCGAGCTTGCCGTCGTGCGCGACCAGGCGATCCGTCTCGACCCGGCGCCGCTCAAGTCCGACCTCGCCGCTCATCTCAGCATGCTCGCCGAGGTGCGCCGGCGTGCGCACGAGTTCGACGTGCTGCACTTCCACGTCGACATGCTGCACTTCCCGTTCTTCGAGGACATCGCCGCCTCGACCCTCAGCACGCTGCACGGACGGCTCGACATCAAGGATCTGGCGCCCGTCTACACGCGCTGGCGGCGCTATCCGCTGGTGTCCATCTCGAACGCACAGCGCCGGCATCTGCCGGACGCGAACTGGCTCGGCACGGTGCACCATGGGGTGCCGGCGAACCTGTGCCGGCTGAGCAGGAGTCCCCAAGGCTACCTCGCCTTTCTCGGCCGCATATCGCCGGAAAAGCGGCCAGATCGCGCGATCGCGATGGCCAAGCGCCTGGGATGGCCCCTGAAGATCGCCGCCAAGGTCGATGCGGCGGACCGCGACTACTTCAAGGCCGAGATCGAGCCCTTGCTGGACCATCCGCTGATCGAGTTCATCGGCGAGATCGGCGACAGCGGAAAGTCGGCGTTCCTGGGCGGGGCCGACGCGCTGGTCTTTCCGATCGACTGGCCCGAGCCCTTCGGCTTGGTGATGATCGAGGCGATGGCCGCCGGCACGCCGGTGATCGCTTGGAGATGCGGATCGACGCCCGAACTGGTCGAGGATGGGCTGACCGGGTTCATCGTCGGCTCGGACGCCGAAGCGGACGCGGCTCTCGCGCGCGCCGTGGCCCTGGACCGGACAGCGATCCGCCGGCGTTTCGAGCAGCGCTTCACCGCGCGGGCGATGGCTGAGCGGTATCTCGCGCTGTACGGCCGCCTGACGCCGCGCCGCGCGCCCATTTCGGCTGCGACGAAGAGGACGGACACGGCGCTCGCGCGAATCGTCTAGTCAGAGGGCATGGACGGCTCGGGCCCCAGCGAAAAAACCAAGGCGGGCCGCCGCGAGACCGGTCGGCCGGACCTGTTCGCCTCGCTCAAGCACCGCGACTGCTTCGTGGTCGCCGACGCGAACGGCGACATGGCCGGCCCCGTCGACGGATTCTACGACGACGGCACGCGGCTGCTCTCGCACTTTCGGCTGCGCGTTGGCGGCGAACTCGTCTCGCAGCTGGGCTCCGCGGTCTCGCGCAACAATGTGCTCTTCGTGTCGCACGGCGCGAACCGGCTCCTGCCGGCGATCGGACAGACTGAAACGCCGCCGGGCGTCATGCACCTCGAGCGCCGCCGCTTTTTGTGGGACCGGCGCCTTTACGCGCGCCTCATCGTGACGAACTACGGCCTTGAGTCCGAGCGCGTGCCGCTGACGGTCGAGTTCGACGCCGACTTCCGCGATCTGTTCGAGGCGAGGGGCCTGCACCGCCGCGCCCGGGGCCGCCTGGACGAGCCGGTGGTGGAGCGCCAGCGGGTCACATATCGCTACCTGGGCCTCGACGAGATCGCGCGCACGAGCGTGGTCGCCTTCTCGGAAGCGCCGGCGAGCCTGGAGCCGGGGACAGCCACCTTCGACCTTAGGCTGGCGCCGCGCGCGCAGTTCGAACTCTTCGTCGAAGCCGGGCACGCGGCGGACGATCCGCCCTGCCGTCAGCGGTTCCGCGCCGCAGCCGTCGCTGCGATCCGGGACGCTCGCCAACGCAGGCGGCGCGGCGCGCGGGTGCGGGCGCGCGGCGCGCGCTTCAACGCCTGGCTGGATCAGTCGAGAGCCGACCTCGCGTTCCTGACCACCGACCTCGAGACGGGCCCCTATCCCTACGCCGGCATTCCCTGGTTCTCGACGCCGTTCGGTCGCGACGGCCTGATCAGCGCCTGGCAGATGCTGTGGATCGAGCCGGGCCTGGCGCGCGGCGTTCTACGGTATCTGGCGGGGCGGCAGGCGACGGAGACGTCGGCGTTCCGCGACTCCCAGCCCGGCAAGATCATGCACGAAACGCGGAGCGGCGAGGTCGCCAACCTCGGCGAAGTGCCGTTTGGCCTCTACTACGGCAGCGTCGACTCGACCCCGTTGTTCGTGGCTTTGGCCGGGGCCTACGCCCAGCGCACGGGCGATCTGGAGTTGATCCGCGAACTTTGGCCGGCGCTCGGCCGCGCCGTGGAGTGGATGGAAACGTTTGGCGATTCCAACGGCGACGGCCTGATCGACTATGCGCGGCGCGGCAAGCGCGGGCTGGTCAACCAAGGCTGGAAGGACTCCGAGGACGCCATCTTCCACACCGACGGCCGCTTTCCGACCGCCCCGATCGCATTGGTCGAGGTGCAGGGGTACGCATTCGCCGGATTCCAGGCCATGGCGGACTTGGCCGAGCGGCTCGGCGACGACCGTGCGGCAGGCTGGCGGGCGCGGGCCGAACGGATCCGCACGAGCGTCGAGGCGCGCTTCTGGATGGAGTCGGAAGGTTTCTACGGCGTCGCGATCGACGGGGCCGGCGGGCTTTGCCAGCCCTTGACGTCGAACGTCGGGCATCTGCTGTTTACCGGCCTGCCGGCGGCGGACCGCGCGATGCAGGTGCGCGACCGGCTGGCGTCGAGCGGGTTCCGTTCGGGGTGGGGCTTGCGGACTCTGGCGACCGACGCCGTCCGCTACAACCCGATGTCCTATCACAACGGGTCGGTGTGGCCGCACGACACGGCGATCTGCGCGGCGGGGCTTGCCCGCTACGGGCATTACGCCGACGCCGAACAGCTGATGCAGGAGCTCTTCGCCGCAGCCACGCACTTCAACATGCGCCTGCCCGAATTGTTCTGCGGCTTCGAGCGCGCCGCGGGCGAGCCGCCGATCCCCTATCCGGTCGCCTGCATGCCGCAGGCCTGGGCGGCCGGCGCCGTCTTCATGCTGTTGCAAGCCTGCCTCGGGCTCTCGATCGACGGTTTCGCCGGGACGCTGCGCGTCGGCCGCCCCTGGTTGCCGCCCGGGGTCGACCGCTTGACCGTCAGCGCCCTCTCGGTCGGCCGCCGGACCGTGGACCTTGCCTTGACCCGCGCCGGCAGCGACGCCGCGCCGGTCGAAGTCGCCTGCTCGGAGCCATCCGCGCTCGACCTCGCCTGACCCCGCGGACAGCTTGCCGCCGCCGGTGCGCGCGTTCATAGGATTATCGCAGATCACCTAAGAGGTTCGCCGCCATGGCTCCCAACCGGCTGCGCTTCGGCGCCTTCATCGCGCCCTTCCATCCGCTGGACGAAAACCCGACCCTGGCCATCGAGCGCGACCTAGAGCTGGTCGAGCACCTGGACCGGCTGGGCTACGAGGAGGCCTGGATCGGCGAGCATCACTCGGCCGGCTTCGAGATCATCGCCAGCCCCGAGGTGTTCATCGCCGCCGCCGCCGAGCGCACCAAGCGCATCCGCCTCGGCACGGGCGTCTCGTCGCTGCCTTACCACCATCCGCTGATGCTGGCGGACCGCATCAACCAGCTCGACCACATGACCCGCGGACGGACCATGTTCGGCGTCGGCCCAGGCGCGCTGCCGTCGGACGCGATCATGATGGGCATCGAGCCGGTCAAGCAGCGCGACATGATGGACGAGGCGCTGGCGCTCATCGTCCGCCTGCTGGATGGCGAGACCGTCACCCATAAAGCCGACTGGTTCGAGCTCAAGGACGCGCGGCTGCAGATGACGCCGTTCACGCGCCCGCGCATCGAGATCGCCGTGGCGAGCCAGGTCTCGCCGACCGGCGCGCGCGCGGCGGGACGCCACGGCGTCGGCCTGCTTTCGATCGGCGCGACCTCGGCTGGCGGCTTCAACGCGCTCGCCTCCAACTGGGCGATCGCCGAGGAGCAGGCGGCGGAGAGCAAGACCACCGTCGACCGCAACGACTGGCGGCTCGTCGGACCGATGCACGTGGCCGAAACGCGGGAGAAGGCGCGCGCCAACGTCGGCTTCGGGCTGAAGAAGTGGATGTCGTACTTCACCGACGTCGCCGCGCTGCCCATGGCGCCGGAAGGCGCGGCCGATCCGGTCGATGCGCTGATCGCCTCCGGCCTCGCCGTCATCGGCACGCCAGACGACGCGATCGCGCAACTGGAGCGATTGGGCGCCCAGTCCGGCGGCTACGGCTGCTTCCTGCACATGGCCACCGACTGGGCCGACTGGGCGGAGACCAAGCGCAGCTACGAGCTCTTCGCCCGCCACGTGGCCCCGAAGTTCCAGGGCCTGAACGACAATCGCGAAGAGTCCTACAAGCGCGTCGGCGAGGGCCGCGAGGCGACCATGGGCCAGGCGCGCGCGGCCGTGGGCCAGCGCATCTTCCAGCACATCGCCGAGAAGGGCACGGAGAACATCCGCCCCGAAATCCTCGAAGCTATCGGGATGGCGAAGAAGCCGGACGCGGCCGAATAGTCCGCCTCACCCGACGGCGGCGGACGCCATTTCGAAAGGGCCGGCCATCCCGATCGGGTGCTCGTCGCGCGCCCTCTCGTCGGCCTGCTGGCGGGCGTAGGCGGTCAGCGCCCAGCGGTGCGAGCCCTCGCCGAACGGCAGGCAAAGCAGCGCGCCGCCACCCTCGTCGGCCGGGCCCGCGCGCCGCTTCTCAAACGCTTCCTTCACGTCGCGCTTGAAGTCTTCGGTGGCCGGGCTGACGCCAAGGCGGACGGCGACGCGAGCGATCACGGCGTCTCGGTGGCCGGAGCCGCCCATCTCGACCAGCGCCTCCACCATCTCGTCGACCAGCGCCTTGATGAGCTTTGCGCGCTGCACGCGAATCGCGCGCGCCTCCGCGCGACTCTTCAACACCGACATGACCGCGATCTCCCCGACGTCTTTCCGCAGACGTCGCAGTACACGGCGTCTGCGCTTAACGTCAGGTTTTCGCTTAGAGTTAAGCCAACCTTAGAGCAGCGGCGAAGTATCGTTAGCCGCGGATTAAGACAAACAACTCAAGCAGCGGCGGCGGCTCTGATCTCGACGATGCCGACCGAGACGACCTTCTGCTCCGGTGGATTGGCGATGTCCCACGGGTCGGCGACGAGACCCCAGCGGTGAGAACCCTCGCCGAAGGGAAGCCGGACCAGCGCTTTGCGGCCATCGCGCCCCTCGAGGTTCAACTCGAACGCCGTGAGGGCGTCGCGCCGCAACAGCTCGGAGGCGACGTTCGCGCCGCGCCGCACGGCCATACGATCGATGACGGCGTCTCGATGCGCCGAACCGCCGAACTCGACCAACACCTCGATGATCTCGTCGACCATGGCGTCGAACATCGCCGCCCGCCGTACCGACAGTGGACGTCTGCTGCTGAGGTGGTGCAGTTTTGCCATGACGCAGGCCCCGAATATCCGCGCTGAACAGTCCTTATGCCTAAATCAAGGCGTGAAAACGGCAAAGATACTGCTGACCCAGGGATCTGAACTCGGTCGACAGCGCAGAAGCGCAATTGGTTAATCGTTGGTTAACGGCCAGATTCGCGCGGTTAATCGACGTTAACCATCGAGTCGATTTGGGCCGACACAATTGACGCCCATCGGCTGATCTACGGCTCGACCACGATTTTCACCTGGCTCTCCGGGTCGGCCAGCCGCTCGAAGGCGTCGGCGACGCCGTCCAGGCCCACCGCGTCCGTGATCACCGGGCCGACGTCGATCACGCCATCGGCGATCTGGCCGAGCGTGCCGGCGAACTCCTCGGGCGTGTAGCCGAGCACGAAGCGGAAATCGATCTGCTTGGTGATAGCCAGGAAGGGCTCGATGGTGTCGGGGTCCATGCAGACGCCGGCGACGACGATCTGGGCGCCCGACGGCGCCGCTTCGATGAGGCTCTGGATCACCCCGGGCACGCCGACACACTCGAAGATGATCGCCCGCTTCACCGGTCGGCCGGCGGCGCGCGCCATCATCTGTTCGAGGCCGTTCACCGGCACGCCCATGTCGGACCATTTGGCGTGCGGCGACTCCGCCGCCGGATCGACGACGATGTCGGCCCCCATGCGCTCGGCCATCTTGCGCCGCGCCGGCGAGAAGTCGGCCGCGGTCACCGGCCCGAACCCCTTGGCCTTCAGCCCGGCGATGATCGCCAGCCCGACCGGTCCGCAACCGATGACGAGGGCGGCGGCCGGCTCGTCCAGCGCCGCGCGGGCGACCGCGTGGGCGCCGACCGCGAACGGCTCGGTCATCGCCGCCTGGCGATCCGAGAGGCCGTTCGGAACCGCGATCAGCAACGGCTCGGCCAGCAGCATCCGCTCGGCGAACCCGCCGGGATAGTCGTTCGAATAGCCGATCGAGGTCATGCCGGCCGCGCCCGGCAGGATCGGCATGGCGACGACGCGCGCGCCAACCTTCAGCGGCTTGGCCGAGCCGGGGCCATAGTCCAGCACCTCGGCGCAGAACTCATGCCCGAAGACGACGCCGCCCTTGGGATCCATCCCGCGGCCGATCGAGCCGGCCCGGCGCCCCAGGGCGGCCATCTGGTCGATGTGGTGCAGCGCATGCAGGTCCGACCCGCAGATGCCGCACGACAGCGTCTTGACCAGCACCTGCCCGGCCGCGGGCTCGAGCTCGGCGATCTCCTCGCAGGTCAGCTTGCCCTGACGGGCGACGACGGCGCGCATCGTGCCTCCTTCTTCAACCTGGAACCCGGGCCTCTTTCTTTGTCTGTTGCCACCTCCGCCTCGTTCCCGAAAGGGACTCGTGTGGGCGCCGCGGCGAAACGCTCTGTTTGCGAAAGCGCGCGATAACCGGCCGCTGCGAGGGAGCGACCATGACGAGCCTGATCGACCGCTACCACGCCGGCGAGTGCGCACCGGTCTGGGCCGAGCTCATGGCGCTGGGCGCGGCGGTGTACGAGGCGCCCCACGCCGAGCCGGCATGGGCGGTGGCGCGCGAGACCATGCGGCGCGCGCGCTCGAACCTGGACGCCCTGATCGAGCGGCTGGATGGCCTCGGCTATCAGTTCTGGGACGGCGTGCAGGGCCCCACGCGCGGTCCGCGGCGCGCGGTGACCTTCGGCGAGCGACGACTGGAGGCCGCCAGCACCGACGCGTTGCTCGGCGAGATGTTCCAGGAGGCGCGCGCCCTGCCCGCCTCGGCTCTCACAGGCGTGATGGTCGAGCAGCTGCACAACATCTACCGCACCGCCGTCTGGCCCTGGCAGGACACCGCCCAGCTTGTCAAAGGCGTCCGGCTGCCGGCCGACGCGGCGGCGACTAGCGCCTTCGAACAGGCCAAGCGCTCGCCCCCGGTCGAGGTCGCCACATCGCAGCTCGGCGAACTCGAGCGCCTCTGCGCCGCGTCCGTCGAAGCGCTCTCAGACGCCTGGAAAGCCCGCCAGTCGGCTCAACCCGCACCGACGATCGACCATCGCACCGACGCCAAGGTCTGGCGCCAGCCGCGCAAGAAAGACCTCGCCCTGCTCGCCCGCATCGAGAAGGCCGGCCCGACGCTGCCGCTGGCGCTGCGCGCCTGGATCGAGGAGGTGGGCGGCGTCTGCCTGGCCGGCAGCCACCCGGACCTCTGCTTCTGGGAGGACGCGGCCTTTCCGGGCATCTATGCCGATCCGCTGATGGCGGCGATCGACCTCTCCGAGATCGAGGCCTGGGCCAGCGACGGCCGCAAAGGCGCGCTCGACGTGGTCGTGGGATGGGACGCCCGTGCGAAGGCGCGGCTGACGATCGAGGACCGGGAACTGGACGACGGCTACGCGGTTTCGCTGCCGGCCGCCGCGGCCGACGCCGCCCTTTCCGGCGACGCGCCCGGCGCGACCTTCGTCGGCTATCTTCGTCAGGCGTTTCGCTGGGGCGGCTTCCCCGGCTGGACGGGCCGAGCCGACGCGCCGAGCGCCCTGATCGACCAGCTCACCCGCGACCTCGCGCCGATCTAGCCCAAGGGCTCGCGGGCCTCACGCCGTCAGTTGGCCAGCGGCTCGACCGCCGCGCCGCAGATGCGGACCGACCCGTCCGTCTCCAGCCCGAGCGCCCGGGCCCTGGCCAGCACCGCATCGCGGTCGTTCACGACGATGCCGAAGCCGACCACGCCGCTCCCGTCCGCATCCACAGGTTCGACGAAGCGGATGACGCCGGGATCGAGGGCGAGCTCCAGGCGGTCGCCGACACGGGCGACCGGCTTGCCCAGCAGCATCGACCAGCGCTCGGCCGCCGCGACCGGGTCCTTCGCCTGCATGGCGACCCAAGGGATGCCGAGGCTGACCTCGCTCTCCTGCTCGCGCCAATGCTCGCCGGCCGCCGGCCAGTCGCTCTTCTGCGCGCGCCAGTCCTGATCGCCTTCGACGCTCTCGATCGACAGCAGCACGCCGGCCGCGTCGGCCGGATGCACATGGGTGAAGTGGTAGGGCCGGCCATCCTGGTTGCGGGCGACGATGCGCACGCCCGCCGCCTCGAGCCGCGCGCGGTGCTCGTAGCTCTCGGCATCCTGCAGGATGATCATGTAACCGGCGTCGCCGCCGCGCCGGGCGAGATACCGCGCGCCGGAGGCGTCGGGCCGATGCGGCTCCAGCACCTCCAGGAACTCGCCCCCGACCGGAAAGACCACGTTGGTCAGGCCGAAGACGTCGACGCCTGGATCGTGATGGCCCTCCTTCAGGCCGAACACCTGCTGCAGCGCGGCGACCACCGGAGCGTTCCGATGCGCGATCAGCGCGACCTGGCGAAGGCGCACCCGCCCTACTCCGCCACGTCGTGTTCGGCGATCTCGGCCAGGATCTCGTCGGTGTGCTCGCCCATGCGCGGCGGGTGGCGGCGCACGTTGGCCGGCGAGGCGGAGTATTTGATCGGCGGCTTCATGCCCACATAGGCGCCGGCTTCCGGGTGCTCGTAGCGCTCGAAGAAGCCGACGGCGGCCAGGTGCGGGTCGTTCGGCAGGTCGTCCAGCGCGTTCATCTTCACCACCGGGATCTGCAGCGGCTTCAGGAGCTCGAGCCACTCGGCCGTCGTCTTGGTCCGCGTGACCTGGTCGACCAGGCCATAGAGCTCGCGCACATGGTGCAGGCGGGTGGCGTAGTCGGCGAAGCGCGGGTCGGCGCCCAGCGTGTCCTTCCAGCCGGCGATCTCGAAGAACTGGTCCCACTGCTGGTCGGTGTAGGGCAAAAGGCCGATGTAGCCGTCCTTGGTCGGGAACGGCTTGCGCGTCGGATTGACCACGCGCGGATAGCCCCACTGGCCGGTCGGCGGATCGTACACGTGGCCGAAGAAGTGCTCCGCCAGATTGAAGCTGGTGACGCACTCCAGCATCGGCACCTCGACGAACTGGCCCTCGCCGGTCTTCTGCTTGTGGAACAGCGCCGCCAGCACCGCCTGGCTCATGAAGAGGCCCGAGACCTTGTCGGCGATGAGCGATGGGAGAAGCCGCGGCTCCTCGCGCCCGTCGGTGCGCGGCAACAGGTCCGCGAGGCCCGAGGCCGACTGCACCAGATCGTCGTAGGCCGGCTCGCCCGCGTACGGTCCGTCGGCGCCATAGCCCGCGCCGTGCACATAGACGATGTCGGGCTTGATTGCCTTCACCGCCTCGTAGTCGAGCCCCAGCCGCTTCATGCCCTCGTAGCGCACGGAGGTGGTGAAGACGTCCGCGGTCTTGACCAGCCGCGCCAGCGCCGCCTTGGCCTTCTCCTGCCGCAGGTCCAGGAGCACCGAGCGCTTGTTGCGGTTGATGGTCATGAAGATGGGGCCGAGCCCATGACGGCCGGCGTCGCCTGGCGGGATGCCCGCCCAGCGCATGATGTCGCCGCCGTCGCCGCGCCGCCCGCCGGGGAACTCGACCTTGATCACGTCGGCGCCCAGGTCGCCCAGCATCTGCGTCGCGTAGGCGCCGAAGACGACGCTGGTCAGGTCGACGATGCGGACGCCTTTCAGCGGTCCCGTGGCCTCCTTGGCGAGCTTGGCGGCCTTCGTCATGCGTGCGCTTCCAGGCCGCCGAGGAAGTCGAGAACCGCGCGGTTGAACGCCTCGGGCTGGTCGATGTTGGCGGCGTGGCCGGCGTCCGGGATCACCACCTTCTTCGCGCCGGGGATCTTCGCGGCCATGTAGTCGGACGCCGCCAGGAAGGGCGTGTCGTTCGCCCCGACCACGACCAGCGCGGGGGCGGAGATCGTCGGCAGCGAGTTCATCACCGCCGCGTCGCGCTGGGTCAGCATGCCGCGCGCGGCCTTCGCCAGGCCGTCGGCGGAGCGGTGCCGCACCGCCCGCACCTCGGCCGAGGCGTTCGCCAGCATGCCCAGCCCCTCTTTTTCGAACCGTTCGGCCCGGGCGATCGATGTCTTGTTCCAGCCGGCGCGCGCCTCGTCGTTGCGATAGCCTGGGCCGGTGTCGAAGATCAGCAGCGCCGCCACGCGGTCCGGGTGCGCGCGGTTGAAGGCGAGCGACATGTAGCCGCCCAGCGAGAGGCCGCCGACGATCGCCTTCTCAGCGCCCACGTGGTCGAGCAGGGCGGCCATGTCAGCGACGGTGGCCTCCTCGGTGTAGGCGCCCTGGTCTTCGGGATAATCGCTGTCGCCATGGCCGCGCATGTCCCAGATGACCAGCTTGTGCGCCTTCGACAGCGGCTCGATCTGACCCTTCCACATGCCGCTCGACGAGGAATAGCCGTGGCTGAGCAGGATCACCGGGCCGCTCTGCCCGTGCACCTCGTAGTAGAGCTCGACCCCGTCGCGGTTCAGCTTGGGCATTCGCGTTTCCTCTGCTTCCGGTTCTTATTCAATACCGCTCATCCCCGCGAAAGCGGGGACCCAGGCTTTTTGTGTTGTTGACTGCTTGGTCAGCCTTCGGAGGTTCAGATTCAGCAACGAAAAACGCCTGGGTCCCCGCTTTCGCGGGGATGATCGGGATGGGGGAACCGCCACCTCCTTGCGTTCGCGCTGGCTCATCTAGTCTGGACCTTAAGCGCCGACGAAGGCGCCGGGGCGGCGTTCGGAAACGGCGCGGACGCCCTCGCGATAGTCGGCCGTCTTGCGCAGCCAGGACTGTTCGACGAACTCGTGGTCGGTCATCGCCCGCACCGCCTCGGCCAGGCCCTTGCGCAGCGTGGCGCGGGTCGACTGGACGGCCAGCGGCGCGTTCTCGGCGATCTCGCGCGCGAGGCGAAGGGCGGCGGGCCGGAGCTCGTCCAACGGGACGAGATCGTCGGCGAGGCCGATGGCCACGGCCTCCTCGCCCGGCACGCGGCGGCCGGTCTGCATCATCAGCGCCGCCTTCTGCAGCCCGATCAGCCGCGGCAGCGTGTGCGAAAGGCCGAAGCCCGGGTGGAAGCCCAGCTTGACGAAGTTGGCGGCGAAGCGCGCCTCCGGCGCGGCGATGCGGAAATCGGCGACCAGCGCGAGGCCGAGGCCCGCGCCCACCGCCGCGCCCTGCACGGCGGCCACGATCGGTTTTTTGTTGGAGAACAGCCTGACCGCCTCGTCGTAGAGCGGGTTGCCGCTCACGGCGGCGTCCGAGACGCCCGACTGCGCCGCGCTCTGCGGGGTGACCAGATCGGCCCCGCCACAAAAGACGCGTCCGGCGGTGGCGAGCACGATACTCCGGCAGTCCTTCTCCTCGTCGAGGTCGACGAGCGCGTCGGCCAGGTCGCGCATCAAATCGACGCTGACATGATTGTTCGGCGGCCGGTCGACCTCGACCAGCGCCACATGCCCGTCGAGCGCGACGGAAACGTCGCCGTACTTGGACTTCATCGCCGTCCTCCCAAAAGCCTGCGGGCCACGTTCCAGGTGTGCACCTCGGTCGGACCCTCGTAGATGCGCATGATGCGCAGTTTCGCCGCCATCTGCTGCAGCGGCAGCTCGCGAGTCATGCCCATGGCGCCATAGGTCTGCATCGCGCGGTCGACGACCTCGGTGGCCATCTCGGTCGCATAGGCCTTGATCATCGACATCTCGAGCCGCACGTCGCGGCCCTGGTCCAGCTTCCAGGCGCAGTCGTAGGTCATCAGCCGCGCCGCGTGGATGCGGGTGGCGGCGTCGGCGATCCAGCCTTGGATCACTCCGCGCTCGGACAGCGGCAGGCCGAACGTCACCCGCTGCGGCGCATACTCGATCATCATGTCCAGCGCCCGCTGCGCCATGCCGATGGACCAGGCGGCCATCTGGATGCGGCGCGTGCCGAGCCGCAGCTGCATCGGCGCAAAGCCGTTGCCCTCGGTCCCCAAGAGCTTCCAGCCGGGCACGCGGCAGTCCTCGATGGCGATCTCGTAGGTCGTCGCGCCGCCCACCATCGGGATGGCGCGCAGCACGTTGAAGCCGGGCGTGCCCTTGTCGACCAGGAAGGCGGAGATGCCGCCGCGAGAACGCTTCTCCCTGTCGGTCAGCGCCATCACGATGGTGAAGTCCGCGTCCGCCGCGCGGCTGATCCAGATTTTGCGCCCGTTGATCACCCAGTCGTCGCCGTCGCGTTCGGCGTGGGTGGTCATGCCGGCCGGATCGCCGCCGGCGCCGGGCTCTGAAATGGCGATGGCCGATACGGTCTCGCCGCGCACGTAGGGCTCGAGATAGGCGACGCGCTGCTGGTCGTTCACCGTCGCCATCAGCATACGAAGGTTCGGCGAGTCCGGCGGCAGCGTGTAGGGCGTGACCGTCTTGCCCAGCTCCTCGTTGACGCCGATCAGCGCCACGGCCGGCAGGTCGGAGCCGCCGATGTCCTCCGGCGCGTCCAGGCCCCAGAGACCGAGTTCCTTCGATCGCGCGTCGATGCGGATGCGGTCGGCGTCGTCGATGCCGAGGCCCTTGCCCGCCGCCTCGCGCGCCAGGACGCCCGCTTCGAGCGGCATGAGCTCGTCGGCGACAAAGCGCGTGACGAGGTCCTTGAGCATGCGGTGCTCTTCGGCCAGCTCGAAGTCCATGCCGCCTCCCCGGGCTGGTCGCTCAAAGGCCGCCAACCTCGGATCGACTTGAGACTCAGACGGCAACCGGCGTCAACGCGCCCCCGCCGCTTCCGGCTGCCTCATGCTGCTTGCACGACGTCGCCCAATGGCGGAGCGTTGCGGCCACGCTTAGCCACCTGCCCAAGGCGACGATCGGCAGACACAAGATGAAGCCACAGTTCAGCCTCGCCGCCCTGCTCGCGGCCGTCGCGCTCGGCGCCTGCCATCGCGCGCCCGCGCCTGCGAACACGGCCACGCCCAGCGCCGCGCCGCCCGTGTCCACAGCCGCCGCGTCCGCCCCGGCCCCACCCGCCGGCGGCGAGACGCCCACGGCGTTCGTCACCCGCGTGCTCGCATCCTATCAGCCGAACGGCCAGCAGTGGGCCAACACGGGCACCGAAGCCGCCGACGCAGCCCAGCAGGCGTGGCTGCAGAAATACGAAGCCGAGGTCTACGACCCGGATTTCCTGAAACTGGTCAACGACAACAGCCAGCTCGCGGCCGACAAGTCCGGCGGGATGGACCTCGACTACGACCCCTTCTGTCAGTGCCAGGGGGCCGGGGCGATCTATTCGGTGGTCTCGGCCCACGCCGACGGCGCCCGCTACGACGTGGTGGTCAAGAGCGACGAAAAGCAACAGGGGCCTTGGACCTTCGTGCTCACCCGGTCCGGGGCAGGCTGGCGCGTCTTCGACGTACTCGAGCAGACGGGCCGCTCCGTGCGCGCGACGCTGACCCAGCACAATGCCTGCCTGCGCGCCGCAAAGACCGAAACCGAGGGCGACAAGTGCGTCTCGAACTGAAGCCCGCGCTCCAGGCGGCCTAGTCCTCGACCGGCGTCAACGCGCCCAGCGACATCGGTTCGGGCTGGGTTTGCCTCGACGTCCGCCCCGAGACCTCGGCGGCGATGTCGTGGGGCAGCGGCAGGAAGAAGAACAGACCCACGAAGGTCAGGGCGCCGATGATGAAGAAGGCCGGCGTCACGTCTGACGCCTGCAACGCGTGGCCCGTGTGGCCATGGCGCAGGAAGCTGAGCAGGATCGCGGCGAAGCCGATGCCAAGGCTCTGCGACAGCTGTTGCGCCATCGAGGCGAGCGATGAGGCGCGGCTCATGCGCGGCGGGTCGACGTCGGCGTAGGCCATGGCGTTGAGCGCGGTGAACATCAGCGAGCGGAAGAAGCCGCCGACCAGCAGCGTCGTGATGATCCAGGCGTGCGGCGTCGTCTGCTTGAAGAAGCCGTAGCTCATGAAGATCGCGCCGGTGAGGACGGTGTTCCAGATGAGCACGTTCTTGAAGCCGAGCCAGGCGATGATTGGCCGCGCGGTGACCTTCATCAACAGCGCGCCGGCGGCGCTGGTGAAGGTGATCAGCCCCGCCTCCAGCGGCGACATGCCGAAGCCCATCTGCAGCAGAAGCGCGAGCAGGAAGGGCGTCGAGCCCATGGCCATGCGCAGCGGTGTGCCGCCGATGGTCGAGGTCATGAACGACGGCAGCTTGAGCACGGAGAGATCGAGGATGGCGTGCGGCGTCCGCCGCGCGTGCCAAGCGTACGCGCCCATGCAGAGGAGGCCGCCGATGAGGAGGCCCGCCACGCCATAGAAGGGCATCAGGCCGCGGCCGAGGTTCTCGAAGCCATAGACGATGCCGGCGAAGCCGAAGCCGGTGAGCACGAAGCCGCGCCAGTCCAGCTTGTGCTCGCCCTCCTCGCGGACGTTCTCGATGAAGATCGAGACCAGGATCACGCCCAGGATGGCCACCGGGATGTTGATGAAGAAGATCCAGCGCCAGGAGAAATAGGTGACGATGAAGCCGCCGACCGGCGGGCCGAGCACGGGCCCCAGCATGGCCGGCATGGTGAGGTACGACATCGCCCTGACGAGCTCCGACTTGGGCACGCTCCTGAGCAGCACCAGGCGCCCGACCGGGGCCATCATGGCGCCGGCCATGCCCTGGAAGATGCGCGCCGCGACCAGCTCGGGCAGGTTCTGCGCCAGTCCGCAGAACAGCGACGAGGTGGCGAAGGTCAGGATGGCGATGCGGAAGATGTTCTTCGCGCCGAAGCGGTCCGCCGCCCAGCCGCTGATCGGCAGGAAGACCGCGGCGGCCAGCAGATAGGCGGTGATCGCCAGGTTGAGCGTCACCGCGTCTTCGTGCAGCGAGCGGGCCATCGTCGGCAGCGCGTTGGAGATGATGGTGGAGTCCAGCGTCTGCATGAAGAGGGCGCAGCCGATGATCATCGGGGCCAGCGCGCCGGCCATGAAGCGCGGACGTTCGACGGTGTCGGTCCGGCTCACGCGGGGTCTCCCGCGATCTCGGCCAAGGGGGCGAGCGCTCCCGCAAGCGCTGCGCGCGCCTCGGGCGTCAGCGCGGCCAGGCGGACGGCCAGCCAGTCGTTGCGGCGGCGGCGAACGGCGTCCAGCGCCTTCTTGCCGGCGGCGGTGATAGCGAGGCCGAAGCGGCGCTTGTCTTCCTCTGGCGGCGGCAGCCGGCGGACCCAGCCGGCGGCTTCGAGGCGCTTGACGTGCGCGCTCATGGTCGGGCGCGACGTCTGCTCCCGCTCGGCCAGTTCGGACACGCCGATCCCCTCCCGCTTGGAGACGGCGGTCAGTAGCGTCGCGTCCAGCGGCGTGAGCCCCAGCGGCTGCGCCTCGCGGCGAAGCATGCGGCTGATTTTCAGGATCGAGGGACGCAAGCCATCGGCCAGCGTCGCCACATCGGCCTCACGCGGCCGGGTAAGCACGGTTGTCATGATGGCCGATAGTTAGGTCGCCTAACTATCTTTGTCAACAGCTGCTCAAACCCTCTCCCCGCGCGCGGGGAGAGGGCAGGGTGAGGGGCCGCACTCGCGCAGCCTATCGTTCGCGGCGTGGCGCGCTGGGCGTCAGCTGAAACGCGCGCGTCGCCGATCCGCCAGACGCCCATCGGCGCCAGCAACCTTGCAACTATCTGCCAGGGACTCGGCTTAGATCTTCGTTGATTAGTCCGATGCGTGTGTAGCCATCGTGACTCAACTGCTCCAGCGCCCGGGCGAACTGGGCGAAGGTCACGCCGGCGTCAGCGCGAACCAGTACCCGCTCCGCCGTAGGATTGTCTGACGCAACCGCTTTCCGCAGGGCCCCTGCAAGGCCGCCGAGGCTGGTGCGTAGCGTCATGCCCGAACGCCCCACCACGACTAGCGATCCATCCTCGTTCAACGAGATATACGCGGGCTCCTTCGGGCAAATGGGTGCGTCCGGCTCAGGCGAAGCCGTACAAGGGCCCGGGCCGCCCAATCCGCCCATTCGAAGGGCGACCGCGACCTGGCCGACAATGTGCAGCTCACGCACTCCACAATCTTCCAACCAATTCGCAACCCGCATGAAGAACGCGTAGCTGGCCCGCGGATCGGACCCAATGATCACGCCCCTAGCAGCGGCCGACTCCTCGCCGAAGCCATGACATGTCGCCTGGCCCGCCCGCAGGGCGTCGGACGAGATGATCACCGCGCTGGGGCTTGCACTCTCGCGAATGGCGACACGTCCGTCGTGCGAGATGGAAACATCGGGCTGCGAGTAGTCGGACGCCCCGACAACCAACCTCGTCGCCGCACCAACGCCTGGACACGCGGCCAACAGCAAGCCCACGCCAATGCTGGCGCTGATCGATCGCCCCATCGGTCCTCCACCCCCTGCTACGGACCACCCGTTACGAATGCAATCGGAGCGATCAGGTCGCGGACGTCGTCCTCGGTCGGTCGCTACCCTTGCAACGCTCTCCGCACTTCCGGCAGCGGGTCGTCGACGACCTGGCTCTCGAGGTTGAAGATCATCGTCGCGCGGCGGCCGGCGTCGTAGGCCGGCCAGTCGGGGAGCGCGGCGGCGGCGGGCTTGCCGGTGCGCGCAAACGCCAGCCAGGCTTCGCTCATCTGCTCGGCGACGGCTTGCGGCTCGTCGCCCCGGCCCATGAAGTCGCGGGCGCGCTCGACGTTGTCGAACACCAGCGGGATCTCCAGCGCGTGCGGGCATTTCAGCATGCCGCGCCCCACCGGCGTCTCCCAGGTCAGCATGTACATGTAGACCGGCCCGGCCTTCTGCGCGGCTTTGCGCTCCGCGAGCGTGATCGAGCCCGCCCACATGCCCTGGGCCGTCTGCACGGCGCAGATCAGGTGCGTCGGGCCGTAGTCCGGATAGGCGCGGCGGAGCGCCGCCAGCACGGCGTCGGCCTTGTCGCCCAGCGCCGCCTTGGCGCGCTTCTCGACGTCCTCCTCGGTGTGCTCGCCCCACTTCGGATCGCCGCGCACGAACAGAGTCGCCTCGTCCTTGTTGGTGCCGATCATCACCGGCACGTCGGCCGAGATGGCCGGGGCGTCCGGGTGGAACGGGTCGCGCGGCAGGGCGATGCCGTCGATGCAGGGGCTGAAGCCCGCCATCGGCCCTTGCGCGCCGAGCGCGGCCGACGCCGCCGCCTGGATGTCGGCGGCGCTGATCGTCTGGAGCTTGCCGAGGTCGCCGGGCGCGACGCCCAGCTTGTCGAGCAGCGCCTTGGCGTTCTCGGTCGCCTTGGCGGTGGGGACGGCGCGCAGGCCCGGGCCGCTTTGGATGATCGCCTTGTGGAAGAGGCCGTGCGCCGGCGGCATCGCCTGCAGCATCGAGACCTTAGCCCCGCCGCCGCTCTCGCCGAAGATGGTGACGTTGGCCGGGTCGCCGCCGAAGTTGGCGATGTTGTCGCGCACCCACTCGAGCACGAGCACGATGTCGAGCATGCCGGCCTGGCCCGACGACGGATCGCCGCCGAGCTCGCCCAGGTGCAGGTAGCCGAAGACGTTCAGGCGGTGGTTGACGGTCACCGTCACCACGTCGCCGCGGCGGGCGAGATTGCCGCCGTCGTACATGGCCGCGCCACCGGAGCCGTTCGAGAAGCCGCCGCCGTGCAGCCACACCATCACCGGCCGCTTGCCGGTCAGCCCCTGCGTCCAGACGTTGATGAACAGGCAGTCCTCGTCGGTGCCCGGCTGGCCCGGCGCCGCCGGATCGCCGTTCGAGCGGCCGCCGGTCTTCTCGCCCGGCGCGATGCCGGCCTGGATGGCCGGCGCGCCGAGGCTGGTCGCATCGGCGACCTCCGTCCACGGCTTCGGCCGTTGCGGGGGCTTGAAGCGCAGCGCGCCCACCGGCGGCGCGCCATAGCGCACGCCCTTGAAGACGTGCAGCACGTCCTCGCGATAGCCCTGCACGGGGCCGTTGGTGGTCTGGACGGTCTGCGTGCGGTCCAGTTCGCGCACGGCGTCTTGCACGTCGGTCATGGCGTATCCTCTCCTGGAGACGGTCTCTTGCTGCTCTCTAGGATTTCATTCCGCCACGGAAAGCGCGGCGCGCGCAAGGCCGATTGCGGGCGGCCGGGCCTTGGGTGCAAATCGCGCCGGCGGCCGATGGAGTCCCTCTCGAAATGGCGCAGCACTTCGTCTGTCTGACCTTCGACCTCGACAACGCCTCGCCGACGATCGCGCATGGGGCGACGACGCCGACGCTGATCTCACGCGGCGACTTCGGCATGGTGGCGACCGAGCGGCTCCTGGCGCTGCTCGAGCAGTTCGCCATCCGCGGGACCTGGTTCATCCCCGGCCACACGATCGAGAGCTATCCGGCCTCGGTGAAGGCGGTGCACGACGCCGGGCACGAGATCGGCCACCACGGCTGGACCCATCGCGCTCCCGCCTCGCTCTCGCGCGAGGACGAAGAGCGCGAACTCGCGCGCGGCAACGAGGCGATCCGGAAGCTCACAGGCCGAACCGCGCGCGGCTATCGTTCGCCGGCCTGGGACCTCAGCCCACATTCGATCGAACTGTTGCTCCAGCACGGCTTTCTCTACGACTCGAGCCTGATGGGTCACGACTACCTGCCCTACCAGGCGCGCGACGGCGACGTGGCCGAGCTGGAGGCGCCGCTCGTCTTCGGACCCGACACCAGCCTCATCGAGATGCCGATCAGCTGGTCGCTCGACGACTATCCGGTGTTCGAGTTCGGCGCCCACGGCGGCCTCAAGAGCGCCGAGCTGGTGGGCCGCAACTGGTTCGGCGACTTCCGCTACATGGCCGACCACTACGACTGGGGCGTCATCACCTACACGTTCCACCCGCACGTGATCGGCCGCGGCCACCGGCTGATCATGCTCGAGGGGTTGATCGAGAAGCTGAAGGCCGCCGGCGCCATCTTCGTGACCATGGAAGAGGCCGTTGGCGCCTACCAGACCCGCTATCCTGAGGGCCGAAGCGAACGCGGACGATGAGTGGCCTTGCGATCCGCCAGACCGATGCCCCCGGCCTGGGGCGGCTGTACGGCCCGGCGGGCGACACCCAGGCTCCCGCTGTGCTGCTACTGCACGGCAGCGAGGGTGGACTCGGCTGGATGCTGCACCGCGAGGCCGTGGTCTTCGCTGCGCACGGCTTCCTCGCTCTGCCTTACAACTACGCGGTCGGGGGCAACTACTGGATCGGCGGCGATATCGTCATGACCGATCTCGACCGGACCGAGGCGACTCTGTCCCAGCTGAAGGTCCACCCCGCCTGCACCGGTAGGGTCGGCGTCTATGGCTGGTCGCGCGGCGCCGAGCACGCACTCCTTCTGACCGCCCTTCTAGCCCAGGCCCGATCCCCGTTTCTGCCGGCCGCCGTCGCCGCGCACACGCCGCCCGATGAGGTGCAGAGCGCCTGGCGCAACCTCTACGGCCGCCGGCCGAACCCAGATTCCGCACGCGCGCCCGAGTGGTCTTACGCCCGCGACAAGGCCGGCGAGGCGACGCCAGCTTGGTCTTGGCGCGGCCAACCGATCCCGCCGGGCCGGCCGATCGAGATCGAGCGCTACGACGGGCCGATCTTCCTCAGCGTCGGCGAAGAAGACGAGATGTGGCCGGCGGCGATGACCCATCGACTCGCGGTCCGTCTCGCCGCCGCCGGCCGTCGCCCGGAACTCCACGCCTACCCCGGCCAGGGCCATCTGCCGGATGCTGACGGATGGAACCTGCACTTCGAGCGACTGCTTGCGTTCTTCGAGGCGTCGCTCGCCTAGTAGGGTCGTTACTCCGCGGCCCGCGGCGTGATGGTGGTGGGCGTGGGGTCGACCGGCGAGGGGGCCTGGGCTTCGCGCGGCGTGGCGAAGCGGGCGAGCTTCGGGACCAGCCATTGCTCGATGTCCTCGAGGATCTCGTAGATCACCGGCACCAGCACCAGCGCCAGCAAGGTGGAGCTGATCAGTCCGCCGATGACGGCGATGGCCATGGGCTGGCGGAACTCCGAGCCCTTGCCGAGCGCGAACGCCGTCGGCAGCATCCCGGCGATCATCGCCAGGCTGGTCATGATGATCGGCCGCGCCCGCTCGCGGCAGGCCTCGAACAGCGCCTCGCGCTGCCCCATGCCCTCGCGTTCGCGCTCGATGGCGTATTCGACCAGCAGGATCGAGTTCTTGGCCGCAATGCCGAGCAGCATGAGCACGCCGATCAGCGAGGGGATGGACAGCGACTCGCGGGTGATGAACAGCGCCACCGCCGCGCCGAACACCGCCAGCGGCAAGGTGAAGATGATGATCCATGGCTTGAAGAAGCTGCGGAACAGCAACACCAGCACGCCGTAGATCATGCTGATGCCGGTGAAGAACGCCAGGCCCAGCGCGCTGAACAGCTCGACGAACTGCTGCGCCTGGCCGAGCTGCGCCGGCTCAACGCCGGGCGGCAGGTGCCTCATGATCGGCAGGTGATTGACCTCGCTGAGGCCCTGGCCGAGCTGGGCGCCGTTGGTGAGGTCGGCGTCGATGGCCAGCTCGTCGCGACGGCCGTAACGCTCGATCACGGCCGGGCCGGCCTGGAAATCGACGTCGGCGACGCTGGAGAGCGGCGTCGTCGCCCCCGAGGCGGTCGGCACCTGCAGCGCCCGAATGGCGTCGATGTTGGTGCGCGCGGCTGACGGCAGGCGGACGCGGATGGGCACCCGCCGTTCGCCGTCGGTGAGCTTGGCGACGTTGGCGTCGATGTCGCCCAGCGTCGCCACCCGGGCGATGGTGGCGAGGGATTCGACCGTGACGCCGAGGCGAGCGGCCTGGTCTGGCAGCGGCCGGATGGCGATCTCGGGCCCGATCGGCGGCTGCGCCGGGCGCGGATCGGCGAGATTGCGCAGCGTGCGCATCTCGCGTTGCAGCTCCTCGCCCGCCCGGTCGAGCGCCGCCCGGTCGTCGCTGGTCAGCACGATCTGCACGCCGGCGGAGCCGAAGCCGCCGCCCTGGATGGAGACGCGCGCGTCCGGAACATCGCGCAGGTAGGGCCGGATCGCGTCTTCGATCTCGGTGACCGTGCGCGCGCGGTTCGGATCGAGCACGACGGTCACGGTTCCCGAAGAGAGCCCCGCTCCCGCGCCGCCGCCGCCGAAGCCCTCGCCGGCCACGGAGCCGACCTGCGTGAAGACCTGCTGCGCCTCGGGCACGTGCGCCTTGATGAGCGCCGTGGTCTCGCTCTCGATGCGTTGCATGTCGGCGATCGTCGCGCCGGGCGGGCCCTGCAGACCGATGAACATGTAGTCCGGGTTGGCCGGCGGCTGCACGCCGGTTGGCAGCCCGACGGCGAGGATGACCATCATGGTCACGACCAGGAGCGCGCCGATGCCTGACATGATCCAACGGTGCGACAGCGCCCAGTCGAGGATGCGGCGGTAGAAGGTCGGCAACGGCGCCCGCGGGTGAGGATTGGCGGCCGGCTTGAGGAAATAAGCGGCCAGCAGCGGCGTCAGCAGCCGGGCGACCAGCAGCGAGAACAGCACCGCCACGACGACGGTGATCCCGAACTCCTTGAAGAACTGCCCGGGGATCGAGCCCATGAACGACACTGGCGCGAACACCACGACGATCGCCGACGTCGTGGCGATGACCGCCAGGCCGATCTGGTCGGCCCCCTCCATCGAGGCGCGGTAGGGGCGTGCGCCGGCCTGCACCCGTTTCTGGATGTTCTCGATCTCGACGATAGCGTCGTCGACCAGGATGCCGATGACCAGGGTGAGCGCCAGCAACGTCACCACGTTCAGGCTGAAGTGGAAAATGGCCATGAACAGGAACGTCGGGACCAGCGAGACCGGCATGGCGATCGCCACGATGGCGGTGGACCTGAGGTCGCGCAGGAAGAGGAAGACCACGAGCGAGGCCAGCGCCATGCCTTCGAACATGGTCCGCAGCGTCGCCTCGTAGCTGGCGCGGGTGTTGTCGACGGTGGAGAAGACCTCGGTGAACCGGACGCTCGGGTAGGCCTTCTGCAGCTTGGCCATCTCGGCCTTGACGTTGTCCTCGGTGCGCACCTCGCTGGAGTCGTTGGTCTTCAGGACCTGGAAGCCGACCACGGGCCTGTCGTTCAGGCGCGCGAATCCGCGCGGCTCGCCCGAGCCGTCGCCGACGTCGGCGACGTCGGACAGCTTCACGTAGCGGCCGGCGCCGGTGGGGATGGTCAGGTTGCGCAGGCTCTCGACCGTCTGCGCCTCGCCCAGCGCGCGCACGGTCTGTTCCCGGCCGCCGACATCGACCCGCCCGCCGGGGATATTGGCGTTGGCGGCGGCGAGCGCGTTGTTCAGGGCGGTCGCCGTCAGCCCCTGCGCGGCCATGCGGTCGGGGTCGACGATGACGTTGATCTCGCGGTCGATGCCGCCGACGCGAGAGACCTGCGCCACGCCGTTCGCGCCTTGCAACGCCCGCGACACGGTGTCGTCGACGAACCAGGAGAGCTGGCTCGCCGACATGTCCGGCGAGGACACCGCATAGGTCAGGATGGGCTGGGAATCGATCTCGAGGCGCTCGACGGTCGGAGGGTCGATCTCGCGCGGGAGGTTGACCCTCGCCTGGTCAACCCGCTGGCGCACCTCGTCGGTGATCTTCTGCAGGTCCTCGCCCAGCTCGAACTGCACCTCGGTGGTCGAGCTGCCCTGGGCGATCTGGGACTGGATGTCGTGCACGCCGGCGATGCCGGCCATGGCGTCTTCGATCGGGCGGGTGATCTGGGTCTTGATCTCGGTCGGCGCGGCGCCGTTCTCGGTGACCACGACCAGCACCGCCGGGAAGACGACGTTGGGAAACTGCTTGATCGGCAGCAGGTTGTAGGAGATCGCGCCGCCGATCACCGCCGCCAGGAACACCAGGGCGACCGGGATGGGGTTCTGAATGCCCCAGGTGGAGAGCCTCAGTCCGGCCATCAGCGCTCAGCCGTCGTGGTGTCCTGGATCGGCCGCACGAGGTCGCCCGGCAGCACGAAGGCGGATGCGCCAAGCAGCACGCGCGAACCGGCCGGCGGGCCGGAGACGATCTCGACGAAGCCGCCTTCGTGCTCGCCCGTCTTGACCGGAACCTGGCGCACGCGGTTGTCGGCGCCGACGACCATCACCGACGCCCCGTCGGCGTCGTAGCGGATCGCCGCTTCCGGCACGGCGGCCGCGGTGCGCGTAAGGCCGGTGAAGCTGGCGCGGCCAAAGCCGCCCGGGCGCAGGTCGGTGCGCACCGGCAGGCGGATATGCACCTTGCCGAGCTTGGTGTTGGGATCGATGGACGGCTCGATCAGGCGGACCGACCCCTGGATCGACGTCCCGTCCGGCAGCGTCACCTGGACCGCATCGCCCACGTGGATGCCGGCCATGTCGCCTTCGGCCACCTGTGCGTTCAGCTCGACCAGGCTGTCGCGCGCCAGCGTGAACATCGGGTTGGCTCCGCCCGAAGCGATGTCGCCCGGGCGGACGTTGCGGGTCAGCACCAGGCCGGCGACCGGGGCGCGGATGATCATGCGGCTGTCGCGGGTTTCGAGGTCGTGCAGCTGCGCCAACGAGGCGGCGAGGGCCGCGTGCGCACTCTTGGCGGCGAAGCGGCGCTGGTCGATCTGCTCCTTCGACAGCACGCCCTGCTTGTCGAGGCCTTCGACGTCGGCGGCCTGCTGGTCGGCTTGTTCGGCGGCGACGCGCTGTTGCGCGGCCTGAGCCCGCGCCTGCGCGATCTGCGCCCGCAGCAGCGTATCGTCGAGCTGCACCAGCGGCTGACCCTGGCCGACGGTCGCGTCGGGCTCGACGAACACCTTCAGCACGCGATAGCCGCCCAGCAGCTGCTCGGCGAACACCGAGGCCTCCTCGCGCGAGACGAGAATCCCGGAACTCTCGAGGCCGCCGGTCAGCGGCCGCATGGCGATGGTCGCGACGCGGACGACGCGGGCGCCGGTCTGCTGGGCGCTTGGGGGCGCCGCCGCATGGCCGCCGTCGCAGGCCGCGAGCGGAAGACCCGCGGCCAGCATCAGGCCAAGCGATGCAGCCCGCGTCCAAACCCTCATCGACTGGCGCGCTCCCCGGCCGGCGCCGACGGATCCCAGCCGCCGCCTAGCGCCTTGAACGTCTGCACCGAGCGCCGCAGCGCCTGCACCTGCGCGCCGGTCAGCGCCGTGCGCGCGGTCCGCCAGGTGCGCTCGGCGGTGAGCACCGAGGTCAGGTCGTCGATGCCGGCGCCGTAGCGCAGGCGGGCGGCGTCGTAGGCGCGGCGCGCCTCGGCCTCGCCGTCGGTCAGCAGCTTCACGCGTTTCTCGTCCGACGAGAGTTCGACAAGAGCGTTCTCCGATTCGCCATAGGCCGTCTGCACGGCCTTTTCATAGGCGATCACGGCCTCGTCCGCGCGCGCCCCCTGCACCCTGATTTCGGACTTCAGGCGCGGCAGATCAAGGATCGGCTGGGCGACGCCGACGCCGATCGACCAAGCGTCGGAGACGATGTTGGTCCCGAACTCGGGCGTCGAGGTGATGCCGACGCCGGGCAGCAGCGTGAACTTCGGAAACAGCGCCAGCTCGTTCAGCTTCAGCTGGCCGGTCGCCGAGCGCAGATTGGCCGAAGCCTCGCGCACGTCGGGCCGTCGCGCGAGCAGCTCGCCCGGCACCGTGGCGGGCACCGCCGGGGGCGCCCCGGCTTGCGGCGCCGCCGGCAGGCTGGCCAGCGGATCGACGCCGCGCCCGACCAGCACCAGCAGCGTGCGACGCGCCGCGTGCAGCTGCGCGCCCAGGTCTGAGACCTCGGCCTCGGTCTGAGCGAGTTCGGAGGCGGCCTGGTCGGCGTCGGCGGCCGCGCCCAGTCCGTGATCGGCCTTCACCCGCGCCACGCGGGCGAGTTCGCGCTGGATGCGGTCGGCTTCCTTGGCGTCCTCGAGCTGGATGGCCAGCCCGCGCGCCTGGAACAGCTGGTCGGCGACGTTGGCCGCCAGGCTCGTGCGCGTCGCCTCGTAGTCGAAGCGGGCGGCGGCCAGGTCGGCGTTGGCCTTGCGCCGTGCGGCGGCGCGGCGGCCAAAGAGGTCGATCTCCCAGCTCACGTCGAAGTTGGCGGCTTCCTGGTTCACCGAGCCGTTGTTGGTGAGGGGGATGGTCTGGACGCCGCCGCCGGGCAGCGGGAAGGCGATCGACGGCGCGGTCCCCAGCGTCTTGGTCGTGGTCTCGGTCGCCGAGCCCTGCAGGGCGCCTTGCGGGTTGTAGGCGTCGAGCGCCTCGGAGCGGATGGCGTTGGCCTCATCGAGCCGCGCGCGGGCGGAGCGGGCGTCCGGCGCGCTCTGCAGCGCCTCGTCGACCAGGGCGGTGAGCTGCGGGTCGTCGTAGGCCGCCCACCAGCGCTCCATCGAGACGCCAGGCTGCGTCACATCGGTCGGCGCCTCGAACGCGGCGGGCGTGTGGGTGTCGGGCGTCGGCACGCGCGGGAACGTGCAGGCGGCCAGCACCAGCGGCGAGATGAGCAGAAGGGCGCGAAGGCGCATCGAAAAATGCTCGTCAATTCGAATGTTCAAGGCGCGGACGATCCGACCAACGTCCTTGCCCGAATCCCGCGTCCGGCTTGGACCTAGCCGGCCTGGACCCGATTATCCCGTTAAGAATGAGTCATGCGAACATTAGGAGCGATAAGTCTTTACGCCCCGTCTATGCGCCCCTTTGACCCGCGAACGCCCCCCAGTCTAGGCTCGCCGCCAGCGAAGGTGAACCCATGACCCAGCGCGGCTCGATCCGCATCGGCGTCGGCGGCTGGACGTTCCCGCCCTGGCGCGGCGTCTTCTACCCCGACGATCTCGCCCAGAAGAACGAGCTCGCCTACATGAGCCGCCGCCTGACGGCGATCGAGATCAACGCAACCTACTATGGCTCGCAAAAGCCGGCCAGTTACCGGAAATGGGCCAGCGAGACGCCGGACGGATTCGTCTTCACCCTGAAGGGATCGAGGTTCGCCACCAACCGCCGCGTGCTGGCCGAGGCCGGCGAGTCCGTCCAGTACTTCTTCCGCCAGGGGATGACCGAGTTGGGCGACAAGCTCGGGCCGATCCTGTGGCAATTCGCCCCGACCAAGAAGTTCGACGCCGCCGATTTCGAGGCTTTCCTCGAGCTGCTGCCGAAGACCGTCGACGGCCGCGCCATCCGCCACTGCGTCGAGGTGCGGAACGACAGCTTCCGGGCGCCCGAGTTCGCGGCTCTGCTGCGCAAGCACGGCGTGCCGGTGGTGTTCGCCGACCACGAGAAGTACCCGGCGCTGGCCGACGTCGCCGGAGACTTCGTCTACGCGCGGCTGCAGACCGGGACGGACGACTGCGAGACGGCCTACCCGCCGGCCGCGCTCGATGCATGGGCGGGGCGGCTGAAGACCTGGGCCGAGGGTGGCCGCCCCGACGACCTCGCCTGCGCCGATCCCGAGGCCGGGCCCGACGGGACGCCGCGCGAGGTGTTCGCCTTCATCATTCACGAGGGCAAGGTGCGCGCCCCGCACGGCGCGATGGCGCTCATCGAGCGGCTCGGATGAGAGAAAACCACCGTAATATCCGTCGCTTACATGGTTAGCGAAAGGTTAACCCGCATGGTTAGCGAGAGCTTAACCGGCGCGCGGTCATGTTCGCCAGCATGCGTCTCGCCGCCGCCCTCGCCTTCGCCGTCCTCTCGATCCCGCTGATCGCCGCCGCGCCGGACGCGCCGGTCCACAAGGCGAAGACCACGATCCCGCAGAGCGCGCCGGCGGGTTTGCGCGGCGCGGCGCCGATCCGCGGCGCCCAGCTGCCCGCGCCGGCCCCGCTCGCGGCGCTTCCGCCGGCGATCGCGACCACGGCGACGGCCAGCACCGCGGAAACCGATCCCGGCCAGTGCCGCGCCGCCTGCGCGCGCCCCTACTACTTCTGCCTCGCCGGCGGCGCGCCGGAGTCCTGCCCCGAGGCCTGGAGCCGCTGCGTGTCGGGCTGCGACGGGCCCTGAAGGCCGCGCCGGCGCCGGATACGGCGTGGCTGATTTCGCCCCCGAGTCCTGCTAGGAACAGGGGGTGAGCGACACCGACCTCTTGAATCCCGGCCAGGCCGGCAAGCGCGAACTGACCAAGGCGGCCAACCGCCAGGCCATCCTCGACGCCGCACGGCAGGTGTTCGCCGAGCTCGGGTTCGAGATGGCCAGCGTGCGCGACATCATCCGCCGCACCAACCTCTCGGTCGGCGCCTTCTACAACTACTACCGCTCGAAGGAGGAGGTTTACGAGGCCCTCTCCGACGACGGCGCGCGCCGCTTCCGTCCGATCCTGCAGGCGGAGTTCGAGAGGGCGACCGACTTCGCCGGCTTCATCCGCGGCGCCATCGAGGCCTACTACGCCTTCATCGTGGACGAGCAGGCGATGGCCGACGCGCGCATGCCGAACGCCCAAACCCATCCGCACGTTCGCATCGAGACGCCGGAGATGAAGGCGGTGTTCGAACAGGTGAAGTGGTCGGTGTCGCAGGTGCTGGAGCGCGAGCGTGGCCCGCACGTCGACGTCGACTATCTGGCCGCCGCCTGCATCGCCATCGCCCGCGAGGTGGGCGAGCTGATGCTGGAGCGCCGGCCGATCGACGCCAGAGCCGCGGCGGACTTCGCCGTGCAGATGATTCTCGGCGGCCTGCCCGCCCTGCCGCGCCTGAAGGCCTGAGGCGTCGGCCATGGCCGCCGATGTCGGCTTCCAGAAGCTCACGCTGCGCACGCTGCTCTCGTTGCCGACGCCGATCCTGCGCGCGCTTTCGGGCGGCGGGGTGGTGTTCCAGGGCGGCCGCACGCTGGAGCCGCGCTTCCAGTATCTGGCCAACGCCGCGCGCGGCGCCCCGCCACCCATGGCGCTGACGCCGGAGCTGATGCGGGCGGCGACCACCGAGCAGATCGCCCTCGTCACCGGCGCGCCCGAGCCGGGGGTGAAGACCGAGAGCCACATCATCGACGGGCCGAACGGCCAGATTCCCATGCGCGCCTATCGCCCGAGCGGGCAGGACGGAACGGCGCCGGTGCTGGTCTTCGCCCACTTTGGCGGCGGCGTGATCGGGGACCTGGAAACCGCAGACACCTTCTGCTCGATCCTGGCGCGGATCGCCCACTGCGCCGTCGTCTCGGTCGACTATCGCCTGGCGCCGGAACACCGTTTCCCCGCGGGGCTGGACGACGTGGCCGCCGCCTACCGCTACGTGCGCGACCATGCGAGCCAGTTTGGCGCGCCCGCCGGCCACGTGGCGATCGGCGGCGACTCCATCGGCGGCAACTTCGCCGCCGTCATCTGCCAGGACTTAAAGCGCGCCGGCGAACCGCAGCCGGTGCTGCAGCTGCTGATCTACCCGGCCGTCGACCTCGCCAGCGAGGCGCCGTCGATGACCACCTACGCCGGCGCCTATCCGCTCTCGCGGGCGACGATGGAGTGGTTCGCCGCTCACTACCTCGGGCCCGACGGCGACCCCAAGGATCCCCGCGCCTCGCCGCTTTGCGCCGCCGCGGTCGACGCCCTCGCGCCGGCCATCGTGGTGACCGCCGGGTTCGACCCGCTCGTCGACCAGGGCGAGGCCTACGCCCGGCGCCTGCGCGACGCCGGCGTGCACGTCGTCTATCGCTGCTACGATGGGCTGCCGCACGCGTTCACCGCCTTCACCGGCGCGGCGCCGGCCGCCGACATCGCCTGTCGCGAGATCGCCGGCCTCGTTCGTGAAGGCTTCGAAGGACGGATTCCCTGACCATGCGCGCGGTTGTCGTCGAGAAGCTCGCCCCGAACTACGAAGGCGTCGTGCTCAAGGAGCTGGAGACGCCCCGGCCCGGCCCCGGCGAGGCGCTGGTCAAGGTCAAGGCGGCGGCGGTCAACTTCCCCGACCTCCTGCAGACTCGAGGCGAATACCAGCACAAGCCGCCGCTGCCCTTCATCCCGGGCCTGGAGATGTCCGGCGAGATCGCCGAGATCGGCGAGGGCGTCGATCGCTGGAAGGTCGGCGATGCGGTCGTCGGCGGCGCCCGCATCGGCGGCTTCTCGGACTATGCGCTGACGCACGCGCTGGCGCTCCGGCCAAAGCCGGCGCGGCTCTCCTTCTCCGAGGCCGCGGCCTATGGCGCGGCCTACCTGACCGCCTACGTCTCGCTGGTGCGCCGGGCGGAGATCCAGCCGGGCGAATGGCTGCTGGTGCACGGCGCCGCCGGCGGCGTCGGCCTCGCCGCCGTCGACCTCGGCAAGCTCCTGGGCGCGCGCGTGATCGCCGCCTCCGCCTCCGACGACAAGCTGGCGGTGGTGCAGCGCGAATATGCGCCCGACGCGGTGGTCAACGTCACCGGCGGCTTCCGCGACCGCGTGAAGGAAATCACAGACGGCCACGCGGCGGACGTCATCTACGACCCGGTCGGCGGCGACGTGTTCGACGAGAGCGTGCGCTGCATCGCCTTCAACGGCCGTCTCCTGATCGTGGGCTTCACGTCGGGGCGCATCCCGACGGTCTCGGTCAACATGCCGCTGATCAAGGGCTTCTCGGTCATGGGCGTGCGCGCCGGCGAATACGGCCGCCAGTTCCCCGAGAAGGGCCGCGAGAACGCCAAGGCCGTCTGGGACCTGGCCAACGAGGGCAAGATCCGGCCGCGCGTCCACGCCGAACTGCCGCTGGCCGCCTGGCGCGACGCCTTCGACCTCCTCGCCGACCGCAAGGTCATCGGCAAGGCGGTCATCTGTCCGGAGCTTTGAGCGAAAGAGGCTGAGTGATGCACGCGTCGACCATCGACGACTTCCGCCACGAGCACGTCTTTCTGGGCGCGGCCCATGAGCGGAACGAGCGCAAGACGTGGGCGGTGATCGCGCTCTGCGGGACGATGATGGCGGCCGAGATCGGCGGCGGGGCGCTGTTCGGCTCCATGGCGCTCGTCGCCGACGGGCTGCACATGTCGACCCACGCCGGCGCGCTGCTGATCGCGGCTCTGGCCTACACCTACGCGCGCCGCCACGCCCGCGACGAGCGCTTCAGCTTCGGCACCGGCAAGCTCGGCGAACTCGCCGCCTTCGCCAGCGCCATCGTGCTGGCGATGATCGCCCTGCTGATCGGCTACGAGAGTATCATGCGCCTGATCCACCCGGTGCACATCGCCTTCATCCAGGCGATCCCGATCGCCGTGGTGGGCCTCGGCGTGAACCTCGCCAGCGCCTGGCTGCTGCGCGACGACCACGATCACCTGCCTGGCCACACGCACGGCGCCCACGATCACGACCACCACGACCATCCCCATGAGCACGACCACGACCACCACGATCATGATCACGACCACGGCCGCGCCCACCATCGCGACCTGAACCTCCGCGCCGCCTACGTGCACGTGATGGCCGACGCGGCCGTCTCGGTGCTGGCCATCGTCGGGCTGAGCGCCGGCCTCCTGCTCGGCTGGGTGTTCATGGACGCTGTGATGGGCATCGTCGGCGCGCTCGTCATCGCCAACTGGTCGTTCGGTTTGATCCGCGCCGCCGGCGCGGTGCTGCTCGACATGCAGCCCGACCACGCGCTGGCCCACGCCATCGAGCACCGGCTGGAGGACGGTTCGGACCGCGTCGCCGACCTGCACCTCTGGCGCGTCGGCCCAGGGCACAACGCCGCGGTGGTCAGCCTGGTCACCGACGCGCCGCAAGCCCCAGCCGCCTACAAGGCCAAGCTCGCCGGCCTCTCCGGCCTCAGCCACGTCACCGTTGAAGTCCACCCCTGCCCGGGCGCGCACGCGGCTTGAATCCGGCGGCGCGATTGACTTCGCCGGCCCGCTCGCCTATCCAGCGCGGCTCTTTTTCGACCACACCGGACAGCCACCCGTGAAGCGGACCTATCAGCCCTCAAGGCTCGTGCGCAAACGCCGCCACGGCTATCGCTCGCGCATGGCGACCAAGGCCGGCCGCAAGGTGGTGGCCCGCCGCCGCGCCAAGGGCCGCAAGCGCCTGACCGCTTAGGCCCGCGGCCAAGCCGGCAGGGCCGGCCATGCCCGATCAACCCGACATCGCCCGTCTGAAGAAGCGGGCCAGCTTCCTGGCCGCGGCCAAGGGCGCGAGCGCCCAGCGCGGCGCCGTGGTCGTGCAGGCGGTCGCGCGCGGCGATGGCCAGCCCCGCGTCGGCTGCGGCTTCACCGCGACCCGGCGGGTCGGCGGCGCGGTGGTGCGCAACCGCGCCAAACGCCGCCTGCGCGAGGCGGCGCGCAAGCTCCTGCCCCTTCATGCGCTGGCGGGGTGTGACTATGTGTTCATCGCTCGGGTCGGGACGGCGAAGCGGCCCTGGGCGCGCTTGCTTGACGATATCGAAAGCGCGCTGATAAGCCTCGCCGCCAATCCGGTCCCGGCGGCTGATCGCCCGGCGGCCGCTGACCGGTAAGGCCGCTTTTCCCATGGACAGAGACAACCTTCGCAACACGGCGGTGTTCGTTGTCCTGACGTTTGCCATCATCTTGGCCTACCAGACCTTCGTGCTCGGCCCGCAGAGCGCGCGCCGCGCCGCCGAGGCGCGTGCGGCGCAAGCGGCCCAGGCCGCCCAGGCCGCCCAGTCGGGCGCGCCGGCCGCCGGCGCCGCCCCTGCTGTGGTGATGACTCAGACCCAGGCGCTGGCGCAGAGCCCGCGTGCAACCATCGCCACGCCGAGCCTGAAAGGCAGCATCGACCTGCGCGGCGCGGCCTTCGACGACCTCGCGCTGACCCGCTACCACCAGGCCGTCGACCCCAAGTCGCCGACCGTGCAGCTGCTGCGGCCCGCCGGCCTGCCCAGCGCCTTTTCCGCGACCTTCGCCTGGCAGGGCGCGAACGTCCCCGCCCTGCCGAACGGCGACACGGTCTGGACGGCCCAGCCGGGCGCCGCGCTGACGCCGTCGACGCCGCTGGTGCTGACCTATGACAACGGCGCGGGGCTGACGTTCACCCGCACGATCTCGGTCGACCAGAACTACATGTTCACGATCGCCGACAACGTCGCCAACGCCGGCGCCCAGGCGGTCTCGATCCAGCCGGTCGCCATCGTCGCCCAGTCGGGAGCGCCGGCCGATTTCGATCCCGGCAACGGCAAGCCTCATCCGACCAGCCAGCTGGTGCACGAAGGCGGCGTCGGCGTGATCGGCGGCCAGCTGAAGCTGCCCAGCTTCTATTGCGCGCCCTTCGGCCAGCTGTTCTGTCAGTCGTGGAAGAAGGATCAGCCGCCGCTGGAGCAGTCCGGCAAGGGCGGCTGGCTCGGCGTCACGCAGAAGTACTGGCTGGCGGCGATCATCCCGGACCAGTCGACCAGCGTCCACACCGCCTATCGCGTGACCGCGACCAAGGGCGCGGACCTCTACGACGCCGACGCCACCGGCCAGGCGGTGACTGTGCCGGCCGGCGGCCAGATCACCCAGACGACCCGCTTCTTCGCCGGGCCGAAGATCGTGCCGCTGCTGCGCGACTACGGGACCAAGTATTCGATCCCACGCTTCGACCAGGCGGTCGACTGGGGCGTCTACTGGTTCTTCACCCAGCCGATCTTCGCCGGGCTCGAGTTCTTCAACCGCTACCTGCCCAACATCGGCTTCTCGATCCTGGCGCTGACCGTGCTCATTCGCCTGCTGCTCTTCCCGCTCGCCAACAAGAGCTACGAGTCGATGAGCAAGATGCGGAAGATCCAGCCGCAGATCGAGGTCTTGAAGAAGCAGCACGAGGGCGACCAGGCCGGCCTGCAACAGGCGACGATGACCCTCTACCAGCGGGAGAAGATCAACCCCTTGATGGGTTGCCTGCCGCTCCTGGTGCAGATCCCGATCCTCTATTCGATCTACAAGGTGCTGACCGTCACCATCGAGATGCGCCAGGCGCCCTTCTTCGGCTGGATCCACGACCTGTCGGCGCGCGATCCCACGTCCATCTGGACCCTCTTCGGGCTCATCCCATGGAACCCTGCGCACGCGCCCTTCGTCGGGGGCCTCCTGGACGGGTCGCTGCACATCGGCCTTTTGCCGCTGCTCTACGGCTTCACCATGTGGCTCTCGACCTCGATGAGCCCCCCGGCGCCCGATCCGACCCAGCAGCGGATGATGCAGTTCCTGCCGCTGATCTTCACCTTCACGCTGGCCCAGTTCACCGTCGGCCTGCTGATCTACTGGACCTGGAGCAACGTGCTCTCGATCCTGCAGCAGTACGTGATGATGCACCGCTTCCAGGTGGAGAACCCGATCGACACCTTCATCGGCCGCTTCGCCAAGCCGAAGCCGTCGGGGTGAGCGACGCCTTCGCGCCCGAGGCGCTGGAAGCGGCGCGGGTGCTGTTCGCGCGGCCGGTCCGCTTCGAGCTCGGCGCGGCCAGCGTCGCCGGCCTGCCGGACCCCGGCCTGCCCGAGGTCGCTTTCGCCGGCCGCTCCAATGTCGGCAAGTCGTCGCTGATCAACGCGCTGGTCGGCCAGAAGCATCTGGCCCGCGCTTCCAACGAACCGGGGCGGACCCGAGAGGTGAACCTCTTCCGCCTGGACGAGCGGCTGCGGCTGGTCGACCTTCCCGGTTACGGCTTCGCGCGCGCCTCCAAGGGCGAGGCGAACCGCTTCCAGAACCTCGGCCGCGCCTACCTGCGCGGACGCCCGAGCCTGAAGCGCGCCTACCTGCTGATCGACGCCCGCCATGGGCTGAAAGCCACGGACGCGCCGGCCCTCGACGCCCTCGACGAAGCCGCCGTCTCTTACCAGATCGTCCTGACCAAGGCCGACAAGCTGAAACCCGCCGCCGTCCTCGCCGTCACCGACGCCGTCCTGAAAGCCGTCTCCCGCCGCCCGGCCGCCTTCCCCCGCGTGCTCGCCACGTCGGCGGAGACGAAACAGGGCCTCGCCGAACTGCGCGCGGAAATCGCGCTGGCGGCGGGTGTCACCGGCTGAATTGGGCCTATGATCGGGGCGGCACGAGCGGGGCCAACTGGTGGGCGACCACGATGGCTTTGACCGCCTCCGGGTTCCAAGCGATCCAGCTGTGCTCCTCGTCGGCGGGGTGGAAGGGCTCCATGACGGCGCAGCCACACTCGAAACAAACCATCAGGAATCCCAAGTAGCGGCCGCTCTTGTCGTAGAACAGGAAAGCGTGACGCGGTTCGCAACAGGCGAGCATCATGTCTGGCGGCCGGGTGAACTGCACTGCCGCGCGAAGAGCCGCCATCTCTCGCGGCGTGAGCAAGCCGCCGTCCTTGACCGGAACGGCGACGTCCCGGCTGAGGTCCGGCGACACGGCGTCGGCGCTCACGTGGCCCCCCGGGCCGACTTGCAAACCATCTGCGGTCGGCGCGCCGACGATGCGCACCGTGGCCGCAGTCGGAAACAGTGATTCAGTCGGCGCGGGCGTGCAACACGTGAGCAACAAGCCCAGCAGAACGAGGACTAGTGTTCGCAGCATTCGCCGGGACCTCCGCGCGGGGCGGCATTCGACAATCAGGCCGCCCTGCTTTATCGAGGCGCGCTTTCCAGGCCGCTAACGCCCTTCCCCCAATGACCGAAGAGACCGATTCCGAGGAGCCCGGCTGGGCGACGGCCAAGACGCTGGCCGAGGCGCTGCCGTTCATCCAGATCTACGACCGCGAGACGGTGGTGATCAAATACGGCGGCCACGCCATGGGCGAGGAGGCGCTGGCCAAGCAATTCGCCGCCGACGCGGTGCTGCTGAAGCTGCTCGGCCTGCATCCGGTGGTCGTGCACGGCGGCGGCCCGCAGATCAACGCCATGCTGGCGCGGGCGGACGTGAAGTCGACCTTCGTCGATGGCCTGCGCGTGACCGACGGGGCGACCATGGAGGTGGCCGAAATGGTCCTCTCCGGCGCGATCAACAAGGAAATCGCCAACTGGATCACCCTGGCCGGCGCCGAAGCCGACGTGCGCGGCGTCGGTCTTTCCGGCAAGGACGCGCGGCTGATCACGGTCGAGAAGCTGACGCGCACCAAGAAGGACCCGGGCTCGATGATCGAGCAGGCGGTGGACCTGGGCTTCGTCGGCCAGCCGAAGCGCGTCGATCCGAAGCTGCTCGAGGCGCTGATCTACGCCGACGAGGATTACATCCCCGTGGTGGCCCCGATCGGCGTCTCCGACGACGGCCAGACCTACAACATCAACGCCGACACGGTGGCCGGCGCGCTCGCCTCGGCGCTGAAGGCCAAGCGCATGCTCCTGCTCACGGACGTCAAAGGCGTGCTCGACAAGGACGGCCGGCTGATCGAGACGATGAGCGTCGACGAGGCCAAGGCGGCGATCGCCTCCGGCGTCGTTTCCGGCGGCATGATCCCCAAGGTGGAGACGGCCATCGACGCGGTCGAGGGGCGGGTCGAGGGCGTCGTCATTCTCGACGGCCGGCGCCCGCACGCTATGCTGATGGAGCTCTTCACCCCGCACGGCCTCGGCACGCTGATCTACGATCCCTCGGCGCCGAAGAGCCACCAGGCGCGCCTCGCCGAGCGCCGACGCGTTCCCGCCGGCAAGCGGGCATGACGGCCGACCCCGGCGCCGACCTTCGCCACGTCGACGTCTGGCTGTTCGATCTCGACAACACCCTCTACCCGGTCGGCGCCCGGTTCATGGCCCAGATCGAGACGCGGATGACCGCGTTCGTCGGGCGCGAGCTCGCCTTGAGCCACGACGACGCCTACGCCCTGCAGAAGCGCTACCTGCACGAACACGGCACGACGCTGGCCGGGCTGATGGCCAACCATGGCGTCGACCCCGAGACGTTCCTGAACGAGGTGCACGACGTCTCGCTCGACATCCTCGAGCCCGATCCGCGGCTCGAGCGAGCGCTCATGCGGCTGCCGGGCCGCCGGCTCGTCTTCACCAACGCCGACGCCCGCCATGCCGAGCGGGTGCTGGAGCGGCTGGGGCTCGCGGGCGCCTTCGAGGCGGTTTTCCACATCGCCGCGGCCGCCTATGTGCCGAAGCCGAACCTCGCGACCTTCGAGCGGATGATCACCGCCCACGCCGTGGCGCCGCGCGCGACCTGCTTCTTCGAGGACAGCGAAAAGAACTTGGCGCCCGCGGCCGGCCTCGGCATGACGACCGTGCTCGTCGGGCCGCATGCGGCGGACTCGCGCGCCGACTTCGTGCACCATCGCACCGAAGCCCTGGCGCCGTTCCTGGAAGCCGCGCGGGTGAGGGAGAGGGCTTGAGTGAGATGACCGACGCCGTCGCCGGCCCGAGCCGCGCCGACCTCGAGGCCGCGATCGAGGAAACCTGGGCCGGGATCGACCAGATCGGCCCGACCACCGCCGGCTTTCGCCGCGAGATGGTGGAGGCCGCCATCGACCTCCTCGACTGCGGCCAGGTCCGTTCGGCCGAGAAGATCGACGGCGAGTGGGTGGTCAATGAGTGGCTGAAGAAGGCGATCCTCATCTTCTTCCGGCTGCATCCCCCGACGCTGATGGCGAACGGGCCCGGCCTCGGCCAGGCCCCGGGTCTCGGGCCCTGGTGGGACAAGGTGCCGGGCAAGTTCGCCAACTGGACCGCCCACGACTTCGAGCGCGCCGGCTTCCGCGCGCTGCCCGGCTCGATCGTGCGGCGCGGCGCCTTCATCGGCCGCGACGTTGTCCTTTTGCCCTCGTTCGTGAACATCGGCGCCTTCGTCGACGAGGGCACGATGATCGACACCTGGTCGACCGTCGGCTCCTGCGCGCAGGTGGGGAAGAACTGCCACATCTCAGGCGGGGTCGGCATCGGCGGGGTGCTGGAGCCGCTGCAGGCCAAGCCGACCATCATCGAGGACAACTGCTTCATCGGCGCCCGGTCCGAGGTCGCCGAAGGCGTCATCGTCGGCGAAGGGGCCGTGATCTCGATGGGGACGTTCATCACCTCGACCACGCCCATCGTCGACCGCAAGACCGGCCAGACGCATCAGGGCTATGTGCCGCCCTATTCTGTGGTGTTCCCCGGATCGCTGCCCGACCCGCACGGCGTCGGCCCCGGCCGCATCTGCGCCGTCATCGGCAAGACCGTCGACGCCCAGACCCGCTCCAAGACCTCGATCAACGACCTCTTGCGCGACTAGGCGGCGCAGCAAGAAACGCAGCGCGAAAAACTATCTAACGGCGCGCTTGGCGTGTATTTCGCCAAGAAAAAGTTGTCCATACGCGACATTTTTCTGATTTCGAGCGAGCCCGCCGCCAACGCGTGCTATGGTCGGCTCCGCTGGCGATCGTTGATCGGCGGCCTGAAAGGCCACATGTCCAGACTCATCGCACCGATGTCCTCGTCCGAGCCAACATCCGCGCCCGCCACGGTTAGGCAGACAATTTTGACCCTCTCGCCCGAACAGTTCGGAGCCCTGCGCAATCTCGCCCTGAAGAAGAGCGGCAAGGCGGTCGGCTGGATCTCGATCACCGAAGCGCAGCGCCTCGCCGAGCTCGGCCTCGCCGAACGCAACCGCAGCGGCTGGGGGATCACCCCCGAAGGCGAGGCGGCCCTGATCGGCAGTCCCGTGCGCGCGCCGGGCGACGGCGCGATCCTGATGTTCCGCCCCCGCGTCCAGCAGCCGCCCGCGTGAGCCTCGCAACGCCCGACGTGGATGTCGATCTCGACGCCCGGTTCCTGGCGCAGGAACGCATTGTCGACGCATTGCTTCGCGCGCTGGCGCTGAACCAGCCGGACCTGCTGAGCGCCATCCAGAACATCCTGGTCGACACCGAATTCACCCACGCCGGCAAGCCCGATCAGGACGAGACCGTGCATCAGCAGATCGGCAAACGCATCCGCCTCGCCGCCGACTTCGCGGCCCAATACGGGTCGCGTCAGACGGGCTGATTGCTCTCGCCCCTAGTCGTCGGCGTCGTGGTGTTCGAACTCGACCGGCTCAGCGGCGGGCTGGAGGGTGGGCCCATCGTCGACGATGCCGCGGCGGGCGTCGTCCTTGGCCTTCTTCTCGGCCGCCCGCTTCACGATCGCGTCCAGCTCGAGCTGACCGACCAGCCCCAGCGTCACCGGATCGACCGGCTTGATGTTGACGGAGTTCCAGTGGGTCTTGTTGCGCACCTGGTCGATGGTCGACTTGGTCGTTCCGAGCAGCTTGACGATCTGGCTGTCGGCGATCTCAGGGTGGTTGCGCAGGAACCAGGCGATGGCGTCCGGCCGGTCCTGGCGGCGCGACACCGGCGTGTAGCGCGGCGCCTTCTTGGCGGGCTTCAGGAACTCGGCGTGGCGGCTCTTCTGCGCCTTCATCCGGTAGTGCGGATCGGCGCCGGCGGCGTCGAGCTCTTCGCGGCTGAGCTGGCCGTTGGCGATGGGGTCTGCGCCGCGGATGTCGCGCGCCACTTCGCCGTCGGCGATGCCCTTCACCTCCAGATGGTGCAGGCCGCAGAAGTCGGCGATCTGCTCGAAGGTCAGCGAGGTGTTGTCCACCAGCCAGACGGCGGTCGCCTTCGGCATGAGGATTTGGTCGGACATGGCGTTTTCTCGGTTCCGGAAATGACGGCGCCCGGCCTTTGCGGCCGGGCGGTGATGGCTTGCATATAAGCGGCTTCGCGCCGAAAGGGAATGAGATTGGCCGCCGCGCGCGCTAAGCTCCGCCCCGCATGATCGACTTCGCCCACGCCGGACCACCCGCACTCGCCGCCTTTCTGGCCTCAACCGTCGAGTTCGTCGAAGCGGCGACGATCGTGCTTGCCGTGGGCGGCGTGCGCGGCTGGCGCGACACCCTCTTCGGTGCGGCCGCGGCCGTCGGCGTGCTCGCGCTGCTGACCGCCATCCTCGGACCGGCGCTGGCGCTGATACCGCTGCAGGTGGCGCAGATCGTGGTCGGCATCCTGCTCTTGCTGTTCGGGCTGCGCTGGCTGCGCAAGGCGATCCTGCGCGCCGCCGGCGTGCTCGCCCTGCACGACGAGGCGGCCGCCTACGCCAAGGAGCGCGAGCTGATGCTCGAGCTGGGCGGGCGCGGCGCCGGGTTCGACGCCATCGCCTTTGGCGCCGCCTTCCAGATCTGCATGCTCGAAGGAACCGAGGTCGTCTTCATCGTCATCGCGGTCAGCGCCGGCGGCGCGGGCCTGATGCTGCCGGCCAGCATCGGCGCGCTCGCCGCTTTCGTGCTCGTGACCGCCGCCGGCTTCATCCTGCATGCGCCGATGTCGCGCGTGCCGGAGAACACGCTGAAGTTCATCGTCGGCGTCATCCTGAGCGGCTTCGGCGCCTTCTGGGTCGGCGAGGGCATCGGCGTGGCGTGGCCGGGCCAGGACCTCTCCATCGTCGCCCTCGTCGCCGGCTTCGGCCTGCTCAGCCTGGCGGCCGTGCCGATCAGCCGCATGCGCGCCCGCCGCGCCGTCGAGGCCCGCGCCTGATGGGCTGGATCGTCGGGATCGCCAAGGAGATCTGGGGCCTGTTTGTCGACGACATCGGCCTGGCCATCGCCAGCCTCATCTGGGTCGCCATCGTGTGGGTCGGCGCCCGCTGGCTGGGCCAGGCGGCGGGGCCCGCCCTCTTCGCCGGCCTCGCCACCATCCTCCTCACCTCCGCCTTCCGCCGCGCCGGGCAGTAGCCCTGCCGCGCCCCAAAGACGCGTCATCCTCGGCCGGAGCGAAGCGGAGTGCCGGGGATCCATGAACACCTGATCGACGTCGGTGTTCATGGGTGGCCCGAACAAGTCGGGCCATGACGGTGAGGGGGATTCTGCCGTCGCTAAACCACCAGCACGATCTTTCCCAGGTGGTCGCCGGAGTCGATGCGGGCGTGGGCTTTGCCGGCTTCGGCCAGCGGGAAAGTCTGGTCGATGATCGTCTTCACCTTGCCCGCCGCGATCCACGGCCAGACGACGCGTTCGACCTCGCCCGCGAGCCTGGCTTTCTCGTCGGCGTCGCGCGGCCTCAGCGTCGAGCCGGTGATCACCGCCCGTTTTTGCATGATGCGCCCGAGATTCAGCTCCACGCTCGCCCCGCCGAGCGTGGCGATCATCACGATGCGGCCGCCGGTGTTCAGCGTCTCGAACTCGCGCGCCACATAGTCGCCGCCGACCATGTCCAGCACCACGTCCACCCCGCCCTCCGCCTGGGCGACCAGCACGAAATCCTCGGTCGTCGCATCCACGGCCCGATCGGCGCCGAGGCTCATCGCTGCGGCGGCCTTGTCGGCGCCGCGGCCGGTCGCCAGCACCTTGGCGCCGGCGGCCTTGCCCATCTGGATGGCGGTGACGCCGATGCCCGACGTCGCTCCGTGCACCATCAGCGTCTCGCCGGCTTGCAGGCGTCCGCCCTCGAACACGTTGGCGTAGACGGTGAACACCGTCTCCGGCAGGCCCGCCGCCTCGACCGCGCTCAGCCCCTTCGGCGTCGGCAGCGCGTGGCGGGCGTCGACGACGGCGTACTCCGCATAGCCCCCGCCGCCGAGCAGCGCGGTCACCGCGTCGCCGACCTTCCACCGCGGCGCGCCCTCGCCGAGGGCGGCCACCTCGCCGGCGACTTCCAGCCCCATGGTCGCCGGCGCGCCCGGCGGCGGCGGATAGAAGCCCAGCCGCTGGATGACGTCCGGGCGGTTCACGCCGGCGGCCGCCACCTTGATCAGGATCTGCCCCGGGCCCGGCGACGGCGTCGCGATCCGCACCGGCTTCAGCGCCTCGGGCGGGCCCTTGCCGCCCTCGATGGCGATGGCTGTCATCTGCGCGGGGATCATGGCCGCTGCTCCTTGCGCTTGCGTCTTCCGGTCGCGGACGGTCAGATAGGCGACAATCGCCACAGAGCGAAAGCCTGGAGAGCGCCGATGCTTGAAGAACCGCCGCCGCCGCGGCGCCATCGCGGCGAGGCCCTGACCGAGGCCATGCGCGAGGACCTCGACCTCTTTGCGATCGAGGATTTGAACGAGCGCATCGAAATCCTCGAAACGGAGCTGGCGCGCGTTCGGGCGCAGATCGAGCGAAAACACGCCGGCCGCGCCGCCGCCGACGCCTTGTTCAAACGATAGAAACCAGAGGCGGGTAGGGTCGTCGTTCGCCTGGGGGTGGCATGGGGGTTGCAGCCCAGGCGCTCCAGGGCCGCATTCTTCCCAAGGCGAGGGTGAGAGATCAGCTGATGAGCGAACCGGTCGTCGAACCCGCGCCCGAGACGGGCGAGTGGCGCGCGAGCGTCGTGCTCGACTTCGCGCGCTCGGAGCTTTTCGACCGTACGTTCCAGGAAGGCATGTCGCTGGTCGAGGAGACGGCCAGCTACCTCGACGGGCCCGGCCGGCAGGAATCGAAGTCGCTCGAGCGCCGCGCGGCGCTGGGCTACGCCGGCGAGAGCATGCGACTGACGACGCGGCTGATGCAGGTGGCCTCGTGGCTCTTGGTGCAGCGCGCCGTCCGCGAGGGCGAGATGGATCCGGCCAAGGCGTGCGATGCGCGCTACCGCCTCGGCGCAGAGCGCGCCTCCCTTGGCGACGGCGCCGCCGACCTGCCGCGCGGCCTGCGCGGCCTGCTTGACCGCTCCGAGCGGCTCTACGAGCGCGTGCTGCACCTCGACAGGCGCATGTATCTGGACGTGGGCGAGACCGAACAGCCGCACCCGGTGCTCTCGCAGCTGGAAAAGCTGCAAGCCGCCTTCGGCCGCTAAGCCTTTTTACGAACCCGCCATTCGCCGCATCACCGCGTCGAGCGTTGGCCACGGCGGGCCGTCGCGCAGCGTGCTGACGAGCTCTCGGCCGACCCGGCGACCGTCCGGGAATTCGTCGCCCACATCCCACCGCCACGCCGCGACCATCGCCAGCACGAGAGCCCGGCACTGCCCGAGCCGGTCCTGATCGACGTCCGGGTAGTGCTCGATGACCGCTGCGGGGACATGGGCGAGGTCGAACTCGACCGGCCCCCGGCAACACGTCTCGAGGTCGATGAACACCGGCCCGTCCTTCGTGTTGAGCAGGTTGCCCGGGTGCGGCTCGCCGTGCAGCAACTGCTCGGCGACGCCACGGTCGGCGATCGTTCGCCTCAGGGCGCCTAAGGTGCTGCCGAGAAGCTCGCGATCCGCATCGGCGAGATCCGGCGTTTGGTCGCGGCGCGCCACCAGCTGCTGAGCTTCTGCGACCCGATCAGTGAAATGCGGCGTGGCGATATCGAGCTTGCGCATGCCGGCGTGCAGCCGCTCGAGCGCGCGCGCATAGTCGACCGGCGCCACCCCCTGACCCGTCACCGGCGCATAGTAGGTCCACAGCGTGACCGCAAAGCCGTCGCGCTCATAGACCCACGGCGCCACGCGAGGCTCGAGGGCGGCCACTGGGCACTCGGTGTCGGCCAGTCGTTGAGCAAGCTCGATTTCGAATTCAGCCACCTGGTGGGCCCGCGGCGCCACCCGCGCGAGGACGTCGCAGGGCCGCAGATGCAGGGCGAGCTTGTTCGAGTTCTGAAGAACGATCGCGTCGTCGACCGTCAGGCCAAGCGATGCGGCGATCGACACGGCCGCGGCCACCGCGCGCGAAACCTCAGATGCCTGCAAGGGAGAGCTCCGGCGGACGCCAAACGCGCCTCACCCACGCAGTTGGCGGTTGGCGCGGCGGGCGGCCTACTTCTTAAGGAAGCCGCCGTACTTGGCCGCAAAGCGCGACACGCGTCCGCCGCGGTCGACCAGCGCCTGGTTGCCGCCGGTCCACGCCGGGTGGGTCTTGGGATCGACGTCCAGATTGAGGGTCGCGCCCTCCTGCCCGTAGGTCGAGCGCGTCTGATAGCTGGTCCCGTCGGTCATCACTACGGTGATGAGGTGATAGTCGGGATGGGTATCCTGTTTCATCGTCGCTCGCGGCCTTTTCCGGGAAGGGCGCGCCTATACACGAGCGGCGGGTCGCAAGGCAAGGACGCGCGGGATAAAGCGAGGCCATGCGAGCAGCGCGGCGAAAGGCGGAACGAAAGGCTCCTGCGGCGCGGCCGGCCCGCGGACCGACGCCTGCGCCGGCGCAGCCGCTCTTTCTCTTCCTCGCCGAGCCCGGCCTCGGCGATCTGGCGCTGCACGAGCTCAAGCATCTGAAGCTGACGCAGCGCAAGGCGCGGCCGCTGAAAGCGCGGCTGCGCAACCACGACATGCTGGTCCTGCCCGGCCATCTGGTCGAGCCCAGCCGCGCGCGGTCCAGGCTCTGCACCAACGTGCTGCGGGCGCCGATCTTTGGCCGCGGCGCGGTGACGCCGCGCCAGCTCGACGCGCTGGCGGCGCTCTGCCGCCGCGGCGGCTACAAGCGCATCGTCTCGACCGTGACCGGCGAGGCGTTCGCCCGCCAGGACCTGCTGCGCTGGTTGACCCGTGAACTGGCGGCGCGCGGCGTGACCCTGGCGGCCAGCGGCCGCGCGCTCTGGCTCATCGTCGTCGACGCCGCCTTCTACCTCGCCGAGGAGATCCAGAACCATCACGACGCGCCGGGCCGGGGCGCGGCCTCGACCCGCAGCGGCGCCCTGCCGGCCACCATCGGCGCGGCCATGGCGTTCGCGGCCCAACTGGGCGAGGGCGAGGTGGTCTGGGACCCGGTCGCGGGCTCCGGCGGCCTCTTGGCCGAGGTCGGAGCGCTCGCCCCCGGCGCGCGCCTGCTCGCCACCGACATCGACCCGGCCGCCGTGGCCGCGCTCGGCGGCCGCTTCGGCCCGCGCGCCTGGTGCGAGATCGCCGACGCCGCCGGCGTCGCGCTGCCCGGTCCGCCGCTGACGCTGACCATCGCCAACCTGCCCTTCGGCAAGCGCTATGCGGCGCAAGGCGGGACGACGGCCTTCTACGCCGACGTGATCGCGAACGCGCTTCGCCACGCGGGCCCTGGCTGGCGCGGCGTCTTCCTCACGAGCGACACCAACGCGATGCGCACGGCCGCCCGCGGCCTTTCCCTCACCGCCATCGCCGACCTCAAGATCCGCGGGCTGCCGGCCGCCATCTGGAAAGTCGAGCGGCCTTAAGCGGCCGCTTTGAGCCGTTCGAGGATCAGCGGATGCAGCTGGTCGTTGGCGGCCAGGATGCCGCCGTCGGCGAGCGGATCTGGGCCGCCGTCCGTGGCGGTGACCGTCCCGCCGGCTTCGCGCACCAGAAGGACGCCGGCGGCCACGTCCCATTTGCTCAGGCCGCGCTCCCAGTGGCCGTCGAAGCGGCCGGCGGCGACGAAGGCCAGATCGAGCGCGGCGGAGCCAAAGCGGCGGACGCCCGAGACCCGCTGGGCGATCTGGTGCAGCTCCTTCAGGAACACCGCGTGCCCGCCGGCGCCCAGGAAGGGGATGCCGGTGGCGAGCACGCTCTCGGCCAGGTCGCGGCGCACGGCGACGCGCAGGCGCTTGTCGTTCAGAAACGCGCCCCGCCCCTTCTCGGCCCAGAAGAGCTCGTTCGAGACGGGGTTGTGGGTGACAGCGGCGACGATCTCGCCGGCGCGCTCCAGCGCGATGTTGACCGCGAAGTGGGGGATGGCGTGCAGAAAGTTGGTCGTCCCGTCCAGCGGGTCGACGATCCAGGTGTGGGTCTTGTCAGTGCCCTCGATCAGCCCGCGCTCCTCGCCGAGGAAGCCGTACCCGGGCCGGGCCTTGAGCAGCGCGTCGAACAGCGTCTGCTCGGCCTTCAGGTCGGCGGCGGAGACATAGTCGGCCGGCCCCTTCTTCGAGACCTGCAGCTCGCCCACCTCGCCGAAGTCGCGGTTCAGTCCCCGCGCGGCCTTGCGCGCCGCATCGCTCATCACCTTGATCAGGGCCGAAGGCGTGCTCATCGCGCGCTCAGTCGGCGCGGCGCATGTACTCGCCGGTCTCCGTCGAGACGAGCACGCGTTCGCCGGCGCCCATGTAGGGCGGGATCATGATGCGCATGCCGTTCGAGGCCTTGGCGGGCTTGTAGGACGATGACGCCGTCTGGCCCCGCACCACCGCGTCGGCCTCGACGATCTCCAGCACCACGGTCTCCGGCAGCTCGATGCCGATCGGCCGCTCCTCGTAGAACTCCAGCACCACCTGCATGCCGTCCTGCAGATACTGCGCCCGTTCCTCGCCGACGAAGTCGATGTTGAGCTCGATCTGGTCGTAGGTCTTGGTGTCCATGAACACGAGCATGTCGCCGTTGGCGTAGAGGTACTGGAAGTCCTTCTGCTCCAGCGTCACCCGCTCGACCGTGTCGGACGAGCGGAAGCGTTCGTTCAGCTTGCGTCCGTCGATGAGGTTCTTCAGCTCAACCTGCGCGAAGGCGCCGCCCTTGCCGGGCTTCACGTGCGCGGTCTTCACCGCCACCCAGAGGCCGCCCTCGTGCTGGATCACATTGCCGGGCTTGATGGCGTTTCCGTTGATTTTCATGGGCTTTCTGAGACTCGGCGAACGGATGGCTGGACGGGAGGCGGACCCTACTAGAGAGCCGCCCCCGCAAAGGCAAGGCGAGCAGCCTTAGGCCCGCTCCATCGCCCTACGCAGAATGGCGTTGATCCGCCGCTGCCAGCCGGCGCCGGTCGCCTTGAAGTGATCCAGCACGTCGGGATCGAGCCTCAGCGAGACGGCCTTCTTCGGAGCGTCGACCTTCGGCCGGCCACGGCGCTTGCCAAATGCGGCGAGAACCTCTGGCGGCAACACCTCGGCGCCGGGCCTTCCGCGCGCGAAGTCCGCTTCCGTCCACTCCGGATTTTCGTCGTCGAAAGCGACCTTTCGATCACTGGCCATAGCGAACCATCTCCTCCTCGTGCGCCCGCCGCAGGCTGATGACCCGTATCGCCTCCGCCCGAAGGGTGAAGACGAGGCAGTGGCCACGCCCCTCGATGCGGCCGAAGGCGCGGAATCTGAGCTCCCCACAGCTCCGACGGTCGTCGACGACGACCGTCGCGGCCGCCAGGTCCATCAACTCGGCGTCGCCCAGCGAAACGCCATGCTGTCCAGGTTGGCCTCGTCTTTGGCGGCATCGTATTCGATCTGCACGATTTAATGTAGTACGAAAAATCGCTGCGTCTAGGCCGCGAACTTGGCGTTGAAGCCGCGCACGGCCCCCGCCGGGCCGTCTTCATAGGCCCAGACGCCGGCGGAGACCGCGAGGAAGTCGGCGCCGGCGGCGATGAGCGGCGCGCAGTTTTCGACGGTGATCCCGCCGATGGCGACGCACGGCGTTTCGGCGATGGCCTGCCAGTCCTCCAGCAGCTCGATCTCGGGATGGCCGATGGCCGCTTTCGTGGTCGTCGGAAAGAAGGCGCCGAAGGCGACGTAGTCGGCGCCCGCCTCGGCCGCCTCCATCGCCAGGTGCTTGCTGTCGTGGCAGGTCACGCCGACCATCCGCTCGCGGCCCACCGCCGCCCGCGCGGCCGCGTAGGGCGCATCGTCCTGGCCGATATGCACGCCGTCGCAGCCGAAGCGGACGGCGAGGTCCGGCCGGTCGTTCAGGATCACCGCGACCGCGTGCGAGCGCGCGATGGGCGAAAGCGCCTCGCAGGCGCGGGCGATCTCGTCATCCGAGGCGGGTTTTAGCCGGATCTGCAGGGCGGCGACGTCGCCGGCGCCCAGCGCGGCCTTCAGCGTGTCGGCGAACGCCGCGAGGTCGGCGATCGCGGGCGGGGTGACGAGATAGAGGCGGCAGCGCGCCAGGGCCCTACGCGGCCTTTTCCAGCGCGCCTTCCCAGCGGCCGAGGCTGGCCAGGCTGTTCATGCGCGCGCGATGGGCGAAGGCGCGCTGGGCGGCCGTGGCGTTTTCCGCCTTGCCGGACCAGGCCTTCTGCGGCGCGTGCTGCAGCGCGCGACCGTAGGAGAACGTGAGCTTCCATGGGAGGTCGCCGAGCTTGTTCATCGCGTCCAGGTGCGCCGTCGCCGCCTCGTCGCTCTGGCCGCCGGAGAGGAAGGCGATCCCCGGCACGCTCGCCGGCACGCACACCTTCAGCGTCGCCACGGTCCGCCGCGCCACGTCGTCGACCGACGCCTGGCGCGGGCAGTCCTGGCCGCAGACGACCATGTTCGGCTTCAGCACCATGCCTTCCAGCGCCACCCGCTGCTCGAAGAGCTCCTGGAACACCGTCTTCAGCGTCAGCCGCGTGGCGGCCTCGCAGGCTTCGATGTCGTGGTCGCCGTCCATCAAGACTTCGGGCTCGACGATCGGCACGATGTCGGCCGCCTGGCAGATCGCGGCGTAGCGCGCCAGCATGTGGGCGTTGGCCTTCACAGCGCCCCAGCTTGGCCGGCCATCGCCGATGTAGAGGGTGGCCCGCCACTTGGCGAACCGGGCGCCGCGCTCGCGGTCCTTGGCCAGCCGCTCGCCGAGGCCGTCGAGGCCCTCGGTCAGCGTCTCGCCGGGAAATCCGGCCATGGGCTTTGCGCCGCCGTCGACCTTGATGCCCGGCACGGCGCCGGCGCGCCTGATCAGCTCGACCAGCGGGGTCCCGTCGGCGGCGTCCTGGTAGAGGGTCTCGGAAAAGAGGATGACGCCCGAGATGTGCGACATGCCCTCGGCGGCGCGGAACATCAGTTCGCGGTAGTCGCGCCGGTTCTCCTCGGTGTTCTCGACCCCGATCGCGTCGAAGCGCTTCTGGATTGTGCCGGTGGACTCATCGGCGGCCAGGATGCCCTTGCCGGCCTCGACCATCTGCTCCGCGATCGCGTTCAGCGCCTTCAGATCCATCTCGCCCCTCGTCCGTCCTATCGCTCCAGCGCCGCCACCCCGGGCAGCGTCTTGCCTTCCATCCATTCAAGAAACGCGCCGCCCGCCGAGGAGACGAAGGTGAAGTCGCCCGCCACGCCGGCCGCGTTCAGCGCCGACACCGTATCACCGCCGCCGGCCACGGCCACCAGCTTGCCGGCCTTGGCCCGCTGGGCGGCGTGCCTCGCCGCCGCGATGGTCCCGCGGTCGAACGGCGGGACCTCGAACACGCCAAGCGGTCCGTTCCAGATCAGCGTCTTCGAGGCGTCCATGGCGTGCGCCAGCCGCTCCACCGTCTCGGGCCCCGCGTCGAGGATGCGCTCGTGCTCGTCGATTTCGCCAAGGCCGCGCGTGCGCGCCGCGGCGCCCGGCTGCGGCTGTTCGCCGACGACGATGTCGATCGGCAGCAGGAGTTCGCAGTGATTGCGGCCGGCGTTGCGCATGATGCCGCGCGCCTCCTCGGCCAGGTCCTTCTCGCAATAAGAACCGCCGACGTCCCAGCCTTGCGCGAAGAGGAAGGTGTTGGCCATGCCGCCGCCGATGGCCAGTTTGTCGAGCTTGGCGATCAGATGGTTCAGAAGCTCGATCTTGGTCGAGACCTTCGAGCCGCCGACAATGCCCATCACCGGCCGCTCGGGATGGCCGAGCGCGCGATCCAGCGCCGCCAGTTCGCGGCGCATGTCCTCGCCCGCGTAGGCTGGCAAGAGGTGCGCGAGCGCTTCCGTCGAGGCGTGCGCCCGGTGGGCGGCCGAGAAGGCGTCGTCCACATAGATGTCGCCCAGCGCCGCCAGCTGCTTGGCGAACCCCGGCTCGTTCGCCTCCTCGCCGGCGTGGTAGCGCAGGTTTTCCAGCAAGAGCACGCCGCCGGGCTTTAAGAACCCCTCCGCCCGCTCCGCCGGCTCGCCGATGCAATCGTCGGCGAAGGCGACGTCGGCGCCGACCAGCTTGGATAGCGGCGCCACGACCGGCTTCAGGCTCATCGAAGGCACGCGCTTGCCCTTCGGCCGGTCGAAGTGGCTGATCAGGATGGTCTTCGCCCCCGCCTTGCGTAAGAGCGCGATGGTCGGCAGGGCGACGCGCAGGCGCGTGTCGTCGGTGATCTGGCCGTCGTGCATCGGCACGTTGAAGTCGACCCGCACCAGGACCCGTTTTCCGCCGAGGTCCACCTGGTCGAGCGTGCGGAAGCTCATCGGGCTGGCCGTCAGCCCAGCCTGCCGAGCACGAGCGCGATGTCGGCCATGCGGGTCGAGAAGCCCCACTCGTTGTCGTACCACGACAGCACTCTGACGAGCCCGCCGTCGACCACCTGGGTCAGCGGCAGGGCCACGGTCGACGAGGCGGCGATGTGGTTCAGGTCGACGGACACCAGCGGCTCGTTCGTCACCGCCAGCACGCCGCGCAGCGGCGCTTCGCCGGCGGCCTTCTCGAACGCGGCGTTGACCTCGTCCCTCGAGGTGTCCCGCCCCGGCACGACCTTGAGGTCGATCATCGACACGTTGGGGGTGGGAACGCGGATGGAGCCGCCGTCCATCTTCCCGGCGAGCTCGGGGATGACCAGCCCGATCGCCTTCGCCGCGCCGGTCGAGGTCGGGATCATCGACAGCGCCGCCGCCCGCGCCCGGTAGATGTCGGAGTGGTAGACGTCCAGCGTGTGCTGGTCGTTGGTGTAGGCGTGCACCGTGGTCATATAGCCGCGCTCGATGCCGACGCTGTCGAGCAGGACGCGGCAGACCGGCGCCAGGCAGTTGGTGGTGCAGGAGCCGTTCGACACCACCCGGTCGTCCGCGGTCAGCAGCTGGTGATTCACGCCGAACACCACGGTCTTGTCCGCATTGTCCGCCGGCGCCGAAATCAGCACGCGCTTTGCGCCCGCGTCCAGGTGCGCGCCGGCCCGCTCCTTCGTGGTGAAGAGGCCGGTGCACTCCAGCGCCACGTCGACGCCCAGCGCCTTGTGCGGCAGCTCGGCCGGGTTGCGGATGGCGGTGACCTTGATGGGCCCCAGGCCCACGTCGATGGTGTCGCCGTCCACGTCGATCACGCCCGGGAAACGCCCGTGCACGCTGTCGTAGCGGAGCAGGTGCGCGTTGGTCTCGAGCGGCGCGAGCTCGTTGATCGCCACGACCTCGATGTCGCGCCGGGCGAACTCGACGATCGAACGCAGCACCAGCCGTCCGATGCGGCCAAAGCCATTGATGGCGACGCGAACGGTCATCGCGGCGTGGTCTCCCTGCCCTCTGGATGCATGGCCGGCGGTTTTGCGGCTGCCCGTCCCGAAGTCAACCCCGGCCGGCGGTCGAGCCGCGGGCTAGACGTTGCGCGCCTCGCTGCGCGCGATCAGCTCGTCGAAGTCGGCGATGTTCTGCTTCAGCTTGGTGATCGCCGCGGCGCTCACGTCCATCTCGCCGGAGTGAATCTTCAGCGAGCCGCTTTCGAAGCGATCCAGCTGCGCGATCAGCAGGTCGCGAAGGTAGCGCCAGCGCGTCGCGATCTCGGCATCGGTTTCCATGCCGCAGCATAGGCGCCGATGGCCCTCACCGCCATCCGGCGCGACAACGGATGATCCGGCGCCACCCTCGCGGAGCGCGATCGGGCGACATTTCGCATCCAGCCTGGCTTTCACGCGTTGATTTCGGGTCGGCGGGGCTTGTCTCTCATGCGGAGTAAACCCCGATGAACATCAAAATTGGCCTCTCGGGCCTGGCCGCCGTCGTGGCCCTCGCCGGGCTGCCCATGGCCGCGCACGCACAGGCGGCCGAGGAGTACGGCGTCGACGCCAGCGCCGGCCTCAGCGACCATGCCGCCTGGCGGCTGCAACAGCGCGAGGACTGGCTGGCCGGCCACCTGCACCAGGCGCTGAACGACGCCGCCATCGACCGCGATCAGTATCGCCACCTGCGCAACGACCTCGCCGGCGTGCGCGACACCATGACGACCTTGCGCGCGCGCCAGGACGGCGTGCTCACCGACGACCAGGTCGCCCGGCTGGAAGATCGCATGGACCAAATCGGCCACCGCCTGCGCAGCCTCAGCCAAGCCAACTACCCGTATCCTTGGTAGGCCTCGCGAGGGAGCGGCGCATGCCGGGCCAGCCCTAACCCGCGACCGGCTTCACCTTGCCCGCCGCGTCGCGGGCGCGGGCGCGGGCCTGGTCGACGCTGTCGCCGCGGGCGAGGGCGACGCCCATGCGCCGGCGTTCGAAGGACTCCGGCTTGCCGAACAGGCGGAGCTCCGCGGTCGGGACGCCCAGCGCCTCGGCGACGCCCTCGAAGGCGATGCCCTTCGCCTCGAGGCCGCCGTAGATCACCGCGCTCGCGCCGGGGCCGCGCGTCGAGACGTCGATGGGAAGGCCGAGGATGGCGCGCGCATGCAGCGCGAACTCGCTCAGTTGCTGAGAGACGAGCGTCACGAGGCCCGTATCGTGCGGCCTCGGGCTCACCTCCGAGAACCAGACCTCGTCGCCGCGCACGAAAAGCTCGACGCCGAAGACGCCGACCCCGCCCAGCGCCGATGTGACCCTGAGCGCAATGGTCTGTGCACGCTCCAGCGCCGGCGCCGACATGGCCTGCGGCTGCCAGCTCTCGACGTAGTCGCCCTTCACCTGCCGGTGGCCGACCGGCGCGCAATACAGCGTCTCGATCACCCCTTCGCGGTGCATGGCGCGAACGGTGAGCAGCGTGATCTCGAAATCGAAGTCGATCCGGCCCTCGACGATCACGCGCGGCTGCTCCACCCGCCCGCCGGCCAGCGCATAGGCCCAGGCGTCGGCGATCTCGCCCGGCGTCTCGACGTAGCTCTGCCCCTTGCCGGATGACGACATCACCGGCTTGACGAAGCACGGGTAGCCGACCTTCGCCGCCGCGGTCGCCAGGTCCTCGGCGCTCGAGGCGAAGGCGTAGGGCGAGGTCGGAACCCCCAGCTCCTCGGCGGCCAGCCGGCGGATGCCCTCGCGGTTCATGGTCAGCTGCACGGCGCGCGCGGTCGGGATGACGACCGCCAGCGCCTCCGCCTCGACCTTCGCCAGCTCGTCCGTGGCGATCGCCTCGATCTCCGGGACGATGATGTGCGGCCGTTCCTGTTCGATCACCGCGCGCAACGCCGCCGCGTCCGTCATGGCGATCACGTGCGCGCGGTGGGCGACCTGCTGGCCCGGTGCGCCCTCGTAGCGGTCGACGGCGATGGTCTCCACCCCCAGCCGCTGCAGCTCGATGATCACCTCTTTCCCGAGCTCGCCCGCGCCCAGCAGCATGACCCTGGTTGCGGACGGCGAAAGCGGCGTTCCGATGCGGGTCATGCCCGACTCAGGCCCTCAGCCGCGCCTTCGCGAGATCCGCCACCGCTTCGGCCGTGATGTTGAACTCGCGGTAAAGGCGCTCGGCGGGGGCGCTGGCGCCGAAGCCGTGCATGCCGACGAAGCCGCCGTCCTCGCCGATGAACCGCTCCCAGCCCTGGCGCACGCCCGCCTCGACGGCGATGCGCACCGGCGATCCGCCGATCGTCTCCAGCCGGTAGGAGAGGTCCTGGGCGTCGAAGAGCTCCCAGCAGGGCGTCGAGACCACGCGCGTCCCGATCCCGTCCGCCTGCAGCGCCTCGCGGGCGGCGACCGCGATCGCGACCTCGGTCCCCGAGGCGAACAGGGTCACCTTGGCCTCGCCCTCCGCTGCGGCCAGCTCGTAGGCGCCGTGGGCCGAGAGGTTGCGGTCGGCGGCCGCGCGCCGCACCGCCGCCGTCTTCTGCCGCGAGAGCGCGATCAGCGACGGCGTCTCGCGGTGATGCAGCGCCGCCTCCCAGCACTCGGCGGTCTCGACCCCGTCGGCGGGGCGGAAGACGTTCAGATTCGGGATCGCGCGCAGCGCCGCCAGATGCTCGACCGGCTGGTGCGTGGGGCCGTCCTCGCCGAGGCCGATCGAGTCGTGGGTCATCACGTGGATCACCCGTATCCCCATCAGCGCGCCGATGCGGATCGCGGCGCGGCTGTAGTCGGCGAAGCAGAGGAAGGTGCCGGAGTACGGGATCACCCCGCCGTGCAGGGCCATGCCGTTCATCGCCGCCGCCATGCCGTGCTCGCGCACGCCGTAGTGGACATAGCGGCCGGCGTAGTCGGGCGCGTCGAACACGCTCATGCCCTTGGTCAGGGTGTTGTTCGAGCCGGTGAGATCGGCCGAGCCGCCGATCATCTCCGGGATGGCCGGGATCAGCGTCTCCAGCGCCGCGCCCGACCAGGCGCGGGTGGCGTTGTCGGCCGGCGCGGCGGCCAGCTTGTCGATGTGCGCGGCCAGCGCGTCGAACGCGTCGTCCGGC
>DATGKF010000141.1:0-3183 GCA_035294785.1 Caulobacteraceae bacterium
CGCCTTTGCCCGGCGCGATCGAGATCTCCGGCACCGGCGACGAGGAGTCCGGCGGCTTCGGCGGCGTCGCCTGGCTCGCCGAACGCGGCTGGTTCTCGAAGCCGCGCGTCGACCACGTGATCATCCCCGAGCCGCTCAACGTCGACCGGGTGTGCATCGGCCACCGCGGCGTCTGGTGGGGCGAGATCGAGACCAAGGGGCGCATCGCCCACGGCTCGATGCCGTTCCTGGGCGACTCCGCCATCCGCCACATGGCCGCCGTGCTGGAGGCGTTCGAGACCGAGCTCTATCCGGCGCTGGAGGGCCAGGCGACGGCGATGCCGGTCGAGCCGCCCGGCGCGCGCACGCCGACGATGAACATCAACTCCGTCCACGGCGGCCAGCCTGACGTGGAGGCCGGCGACCTGGCCGGGCTGCCGGCGCCGCTGGTGGCCGACGCCTGCCGGCTGGTGTTCGACCGGCGCCTCTTGATCGAGGAGGACCTCGGCGAGGTGAAAGCCCGCATGCGCGCGCTGCTGGACGGCCTGGCGCAGACGCGGCCCGGCTTCCGTTATTCGCTGCGCGATCTCCTGGAGGTGCGCCCGTCGATGACCGAGCCGGAACGGCCGGTGGTGCGGGCGACGGCGGCGGCGGTCGAGCGGGTGCTGGGCGTGACGCCGAAGCTGATCTGCTCGCCGGGCACCTACGACCAGAAGCACATCGACCGCATCGGCCACCTGCGCGACTGCATCGCCTACGGCCCCGGCATCCTCGACCTCGCCCACCAGCCCGACGAATACGTCGGCATCGCCGACATGACCGCTTCGGCCAAGGTGATGGCCCTGGCGGCGTGGGCGCTGCTGACGGCCTAGGCGGCGCGGCCGCCGTACTCGAACGCGCCGACGAAGATGCGGATGGCGGCGGCGCGGGCGTCGTGTTCGGCCATGTCGGCGGCGGTCGGGTCGCCGGGGCGGCTCTTGGCCAGCCAGGCGATCGCTTCCATGGCGCCGCGCGCCAGCGCCGCCGCGCGCGCCGGCGAGACTTCGCCCGCAAGCTTGCGGCTCACGACCCACCGCTCAAGGTCCTGCATCAGCCGTCCGCGCACCTCGGCGTCGAAGATCTGCGCCAGTTCGGGGATCTCGTGAGCGCAGCGGTCGAGCAGCCCGATGATCGCCGCCCGCCGCGACAGGGAGTCGTAGAGCTGGGCGGCGATGGCCGCGGCTTCGGCCCTCACGTCGGCCGGCGCCGGGTGGGCGTTGGCCTCCTCGAGCGTCGACCAGAGGCTGTCGTGCGTCGCGACGCGCCTCAGGTGCTCGGCGCTGTCGCGCATGCCGGAGACCTCGAGCGGCAGCTCGAGCGCAGCCGGCAGCGCGCCGGTCGCCTCGAGGATAGCGAGGTGGAACAGGGCCTCCTTGCTCTCGACCGTGCGGTAGATCGAGCCGACCGAAACGCCAAGGCGCTCGCTCACGTGCGCGATCTGGGTCAGCCGGTAGCCGCCGCTGCAGAAGGCGGCGAGCGCGGCGCGGGCGACCTCCTGCGTGCGGTCGCCGGCCTTGCGGCCGCGCGCGGGAGCGGCGAGCGCGCTCAAAGGATGCGCCCGACCAGCGGGACGCGGCGCGCGATCGGCGCGGCGACGCCGAACGAGACCGCCGCGCCGAGCGCCCAGAGCAACGCAAACTTGGCGATCGGGGCGAGCGGAACCGGCGCAAGCGCCAGGGCGAGCGCGACAAGGATCGGGGGATGGACGACGTAGACCGCGAAGGCGTTGTCGGACATGAACTTGACGAAGCGGCCCTGCGCCGGGAGCCAGGCGCGGAAGCCGGCCAGTACGCCGAAGCTCATGCCGACGCAGATCAGCGCCTCCCAGAGGCTCATGGCGGCGCTCTGCCACCCAAGCCCGCCGTTGAGCAGCGCCATCCGGCCGCTCAGCGCCCCGCCCAGCGCCAGCAACGGCAGCCACGCGAGCATGGCCGCCCCCACGCAAACAGCGGCCGTGGTCCAGGCGAAGCTTTCGCTCACGGTTCTGATCCAGTCATGGCGGCTGGCGGCGACTCCGGCGGCGAACATGATGACGTAGGAGGGAAAGTAGCAGAGTTGCATGTTGAGGACCGCGGACCCGACCGGAAAGACGAGCCGGGTCGCGAAAGCGGTCGCCGCCATGGCGAGAACGACGAGCGCCACGCCGAGCGCGGTGACACGGCCCTCGCCGGCGGCCGGAAGGCGGGCCGGCGCAATGCTCCGCACGCCGGCGTAAACGCCGGTGAAGATCAGGAGCGCGACGCAAAACCACAGCGGTCCGGTGGCGCCGACGAATTTGCCGCTGAGGACGTAGCCAGCCAGCCGGGAACCGAGCGTCGCCAACGGCCAAGGGTCGACCAGGTATTCGGTGAGCGGCCCGAGCACGGCGACGAACAGCAGCGTCGGCAGGCCGAGCCGGAACAGGCGCCCGGTCATGAAGGATCGAGCGCCCTTTGCGTCGTACGACTTCGGGACGAAATAGCCGGAGACGAAGAACAGCAGCGCCATGAAGAAGCCCTGCAGCACCGCCTGGTACGTCCCGAAGACGGCCGTGCCGGCCATGCCGATCGGCGGATGCTCGCGATAGTACCAGCTGCCGAAAGGGCTGTAGGTCACCGCCGCGTGCATACTGAGCACCAGGAGGATCATCACCCAGCGGACGTTGTCGACGAAGAGGATGCGCGACGCCGGCTTCGCCACGGCCACGACCTCCCCGGCCGGCGCCAGGTTGGCTGGTTTGACGTGTTCCACAGTGGTCGCCCCTTTGAGTGAATGAATGACTCATTCATTCACTAGCAAGCTGGCGGCCGGTTGGGAAGAGCTTCGTTCGCACGCATGCCAACGCTTGACGCGCGATCCCTTCTCCCCTTGTGGGAGAAGGTGGCGGCGAAGCCGACGGATGAGGGGTCGCGCTCCGCCTTCCGGTTAGCCCGGCGCAGGCAAATCACCGCGTTCTGAGAGACCCCTCATCCGACCCGCGTGCGCGGGCCACCTTCTCCCGCAAGAGGGAGAAGGGAGGCTGAACGGCTAGCTCCGCGCCCCGATCCACGCGCTGATCAGGTCGACCATGGCGTTGCGGTGGGCTTCGTCGTCTTCGAAGTAGTGGGCGCCGGGGATGAGGTGGAGGGCCTTGTCGCTCGAGGCGAGCGCATCGTGGATGGCGTGGGCGTCGGAGGGGAAGACGCC
>DATGKF010000142.1:0-26899 GCA_035294785.1 Caulobacteraceae bacterium
AGGTCGGTCGCTTCGTGCTTGTTGCGGCCGCGGGTCCAGGCGCTGAGGGCCGTCTTCACCGCCTCGGCGTTGGCGAGCCGACCGGCCAGCGTCGACAACCTCGCGTCGGCCAAATCACCGAGGCCGGCCGCCGCAGCCAGCCGGGCCCAAGTCTCGTCATCGGGACAGGCGATGACCATCCACTGGTCGTCTCCCGCGCACGGGAAGGCGTCGTGGGGCGCCATGTCGGGACGGCGGTTGCCGTCGGCGCGGAACACCTCGCCGGTGCGTCCGGTCTGCAGAATGTACTCGCCGATCCAATGCATGGCCGCCTCCACCTGGGCGACCTCGACGTATTGGCCGAGCCCCGTCCGGTTGCGCTCCGCCAGGGCCGTCAGCACGGCCGCCGCCCCGTGCAGCCCGCCGATCGGATCGAGGTAAGCGGGGCCGGTCAGCACCGGCTCGCCATCGCCGTAGCCGATCAGGCTGGCCATGCCGGCCGCGGCCTCCATGGTCTTGCCCATGCCGACATGGCTGGACCAGGGCCCGTCGTTGCCGAAGGCGGGCATCTCCACCATCACCAGCTTCGGGTTGTCGCGGCTCAGAGCCTCATACCCCAGGCCGAGCTTGGCCAGGGCGTGCGGCGAGAAGTTGGCCAACACGACATCGCACCTGGCCGCAAGCCGGCAGGCGATGTCCTGGCCGCCGGGCGACTTCAGGTCGAGGCAGATCGATTTCTTGTCGTGATTTTGCGTGTTGAACAGCGCGTTGCGATCGTAAGGCCGCTCGCCCCCCGAGCGGTTGGGATAGCTCGCCGGATCGTTGACCCCGACCGCCGGGCCGCGCCAGGAATCCAGCCGCGCGCCGTTCTCGATCTTGATGACCTCGGCCCCCAGGAAGGCGAGCGCGCGCGCGGTCATCGGCCCCGCCCAGGCTTGCGTGAAGTCGAGGACACGCAGGCCCTGAAGCGGCAGGCGGTCGGCGAACGCCGGCGGCGGCAGCGAGTTGCGGCGTTCGAGGCGCTTCGTCTGGAAGCCGGCGTCGCCGCCCGGCTCGGGCGCCCGCCCCCGCGGACGGTGGGGCGAGCGCGTCCGGAACACCGGCCCCAGGCTGTCCAGCTTGCCGTCGCCGTCCGTCCGGAACATGCCGCGTCCGGCGTATTGCGGCGTCTCGAGCAGCTCCGGCAGGGTGGGAATGCGCGCGGAGCTGACCTTGGCCCGCTGCAGCGCGTCGATCAGCTCCTCAACGCCGCGGTCGCGCGCCTTCTCGCGCAGCAGCGCCACCGCCTCGGGCCAGTTGCGGCGCAGGGCCGCTATGCCGGCGAACCGCGGGTCCTCGGCGACCTCCGGACAGCCGAAGATGCGGCAGATGGCTGGCCACCCGCGCAGGGCGAAGAGCACCAGCCAGCCATCGCGGCACATCAGCTGGGCCAGCATCCCCGGATACTGCCGGCGCGACGCGTAGGTGCGCGAGTAGGAATATTGGGTGACCAGGTTCTGCGCCATCGCCGCCGTGGCTTCTGCGGTGATCGCCTCGACCGCCTGGCTCTCGCCGGTCCGGTCGCGCCAGATCAGTGCGGCGAGGCACGAAATGTAGGCGGTGGCCCCGCACGCGTAGGCGGTCCGCCGGCCGACGCCATAGAGCGGCTCGCGGTCCTGCGCGCCGGTGGTGAACATGACGCCGCTCAGCGCCTGGTGGACGATCTCGCCGCCGCGCCAGTCCCGATAGGGGCCATGCTGGCCGAAATCGCTGATGCGGCAGACGATCTTGCCCTCGACCTTCGCGGCGATGGGATCGCCGGCGTCGACGAGGACGATGTCGGCTTCGTCGAGGAGCCGATCGAGGTGGCGTTCGCTCGCCGCATCGCCCTGGCGCCAGCTGAAACCCGCCTTGCCCTGGTTCAGGTGACGGAAGAGGAGCGAGCCCTCGTCGTCGAAGGGGCCCTCCCGGCGCGTCGCGGCCCCGTCCGGTCGCTCCACGAGGATCACCTCGGCGCCGTAGTCGGCGAACAGCCTGCCGCAGAACTGGCCGGCCACGTCGGAGGTCGCGTCGACCACCTTGACGCCGGCCAGCGCCGGCTGGTCCCACGCCATCAGGCATCCTCCCACGTTGCATCGACGATCTAGCCAGCCCGGTCCGCGGGGCGGCAAGTCAAATCGTCATCACCGGCGGTCCGCCGCTGGCGACCGGCCTTGGGCCTAGGGCTGGCGGGAGAAGGTCACGCTCACATCCACCCGCCGATTCAGGAGCGGGAACTCGGGCCCGCCCGTCGCGGAGTCGGCGACCGGCGCCGGCTTGTCGAGCCCGTTGGCGGCGAGCGCTCGCGCCACAGCCGCGGCGCGGCGGGCGGCGAGCCCGGTCGTGTCCCGGCCCAGACCCTTGATCGCGATGACAGCGACGGGGCACCCCTTGGCGCGCAAGGCGGACTCGCCGATCGCCTGCACCGCCGGCGTGGTCAGCTGGTCCGACCCCGACGCGAAGTAGACCGGAAAACTGAAGTTCGCGCAGGCCGTCTGCTTCACCGCGTATCCGGTGTTGATGCAGCCGGCGAGCAAACCTGCCACGGCCAGGGCGCCGAGGCGCCGAGACGTCTTGTCGAGCCCCATCTCACGATCCCCTTCCGCACGCGATTAAGCGCGCGGCGCCTCAGGCCCGCAAGGCCCTGGCCGGAGTTAGGGAACGCTGGTTCAGCCGCAACGCTCGGCCTGGCTCTGCACCGGGCACTCGGCCCAACCGGAAAAGCTGCAGGCGTAGCCGGCGCCGGTGTGGTCGCACGACCACTTTACCGCCTTGGCCGTCGCCGCGCCCGGCGTGTAGCGGAAGGTCGCGGCCGCCGCGAAAGGACGGCAGGCCAGGTCGGCGTCGTCCTTGGCCCGTTGCAGAGCGTCGGCCTGCTCCGCGGCCTCCGTCGCCTTGGGCGCGCCCTCCGAGGCCTCGAAATAGAGCGGCATCTCTTTCGTGATCGACACCCACGGGCCGCCCTTCTCGCCGGCGGTGATCAGGTCGGCGGCGCGGCTGCGCAGCGGGCTGTCCGGATGGTCGCGGACGAAGTCGCTCAGCCACTGACAGTCGCCCTTCGGCCGCCCTTCCCAGGCCAGGCGTTCCGCCTGCGTCGGCTGACCGCCGATATGCGCGGCCCCGCACGCATCCGCCAGCGCCGGCTGGGGGCCAGGCAGCGTGCACATCTTCGAGGTCACCCCGAAGGCGTTGACCGCGAACGCCGAAAGGAGCGCCATGCCGGTGCTGGAGACCGCGCCGTAGGTCAGCCGCCGCGCGAGCCGCCGCTTCGGGCCGATCGGCTGCGGCGGGGGGAGACTCGCCAGCTTCGCCTGCACCGCCGCGACCAGGTCACGGAAGAAGGGATCGCGCACGTCGCCCTTCCAATGGATCAGGTCGATCGCCTGCGTCTCGCCGAATCCGAGCGGGATCTCCCGTATGCGGTCGATCAGGACCGGCACGAGGATGTGGCGAGCCAGACCGCTGCGAGCTTCGTCCCGAACGAAGTTTCCCGCGGGCCCCGCGCTGCCTTCGGACCAGACAACGACCACGCATTTCGCCGCGTCCAGGTGCTCCTTGATGTCTTCATGCCAGCTCTCCGCCGGAAGCAGGCTTCTGTCCCACCAGAGGGGCACGCCGGCCTTCTCCAGCGCCCGCGCGAGCCGCCCGACCCGCACTTCGTCCTCGCGCTTGTAGGAAATGAAGGCGTGGGTCACTTCGCGGCCTCCTTGGCGGCGTTGGCGCGCGCCTCGTCGAGGTACTGACGGGCGGCTGGAGCGAGCATTCCCTTCGCGTCCAGGGCGTTCATTTGCGCGACGACATCAGACCAGCGAACGCCGGGGCTGCCGATGCTCGCTGAGTGGAACAGTGCGACCGCCAACTCTCGCTGCACGCCGTTGTTGGTCGGATCGGCCGCGGCCAGTCGGCGTTCGATCGCCAGCTCTTCGGCGTAATCCTCGCCCGCGCCGGCGAGGTCGCCTCGCGCCTGCAGGACATCGCCGAGTCTGTCCAGCGTGACCGCCAGTTGCGCGCCGGTGTGCGCCGGGTCGGCGGCGGCCAAGCGACGGTCGATCGCCAGTTCTTCCTGGTAGGCCTTGCCAGCGCCGGCGAGATTGCTCTGCGCTCGCAGCACGGCGCCGATCTTCCCAAGCACGGCAGCCAGGTCTCGTTGCGCGACGGCGTCGTTTGGACTGGCCGCGGCCGGGCGGCGCACAATCGGCAACGCTTCGGCATAGGCTTCGGCGGCGCCGGCGAAGTCGCCCTGCGCCTGCAGCAACTCGCCGGTCTTGGTCAACGCGACCGCCAACTCCCGCTGCGCGCCGGCGTCGGTCGGATCGGCGGCGATCAGGCGACGGTCGATCGCCAGCGTTTCCGCGTAGGCCTTCCCCGCGCCGACGGGGTCGCCCTGCGCCTGCAAGACCTCGCCCATCCCCTCCAGCACGAGCGACAGATCCAGCTGCGCACCCGCGTTGCCGCGATCCGCACCGGCCAGGCGGCGGTAGATCGCCAACTCGTCCGAGAAGGCCTTGCCGGCGCCGGTGAGGTCGCCCTGCGCCTTCCGCACCCCGCCGGTTCTGTCCAGCATGGCCGCCAAGTCTCGCTGCGCTCCGGCGTTGGTGGGATCGGCGGCAGCCAGCCGGCCCACGATCGCCACCGCTTCCGTATAGGCCGTGCTCGCGCCGTCGAGGTCGCCTTGCGCCTGCAACACCTCGCCGGTTTCCGACAGCGCGACGGCCAACTCCCTCTGCGCGCCGGCGTCGCTGGGATCGGCCGCGGCCAGACTGCGCGAGATCGCCAGCGCTTCCGCGTACGACTCGCCAGCGCCGTCGAGATCGCCTTGCGCCTGCCGCGCCTCACCGACCCGCGCGAGGTCGGTCGACAGATTGCGCCGCACGCCGGCGTTGGCTGGATCGGCCGCAGCCAGGCGGCGGTCGATCGCCAGTGTTTCCGCGTAGGCCTTGCCTGCGCCGGCAAAATCTCCCTGCGCCTGGAGCACGTCGCCGGTTTTCGCCAGTCCGACGGCCAAGTCCTGCTGCGCGCCGGTGCTGGTGGGATTGGCCGCAGCAAGGCGGCGCACGATCGCCAGCATTTCCGCGCCGACCTTGTCGGCGTCGATGAGATCACCCTGCGCCTGCAGCACATCGCCGAGTTCGTTCAGCGCGACCGCCTTGTCGCGGTCATTGTCCGCGAGCTTGGCGGCCGTCTCCGCCGCTCGGCGCGCGTCCGCCGTGCGCCCGGCGTCCTGGTAGAGCCGATCCAGGTTGATCCAGTCCCAGAACACGCCCGGGTCGAGCTTCACCACCGCCTCGTAGCGGGCGATGACGGCGGTGGTTGTGACCTTGCCCTTGTCGCGGGCGTCCATCGCAAGATCGGCGATGTGGCGCTCGCCGACGGCGTCCTGGAGGGCGGTCGTCGCATGACGGGCGGCCTCGACCGCCGCCTGCAGCTTGTCGAGAATGGCCAAAGCGCCGACTTGGTCGCCGGCGTTGTAGCGTGCCAGCGCCGCCAGGCCCTCCGGCGTCGCGGCGATGTCTGTCACCGCGCCGCGAAAGGCGGCGATCTCGGCCCTGTAGTCGGCATTGGTTTCGCCCAGGCGGGCGACGAGCGCCTCCCTGGCGGCGATCAGCTCAGCCTGCCTGGCCTTCCCAGCCTTCACCTGTGCACTCAGCGCGTCGATGCGCGCCTCAAGCTCGCGGCACTTGGCGTCGTCCGCCTTCTTCACGGCCTCGATGGTGATGTTGCTGGCCGCGACGGCGGTGGTCACCTCCATCTGGGTCTCGACGATCGAGCCCTGGGCGTGAGCCGCCGGCGGCCAAGCTGCAAGCGCGAACAGGACGAGTGCTGCCAGGATCGCGGCCACGCCCGCCCGCGCGAGCCCGAGCCGCACCGCGTCCTCGCGCTTGTCGGAAGTGAAGGTCACTTCGCGGCCTCCTTGGCGGCGTTGGCGCGCGCCTGGCTGAGGAGGGGCTGGTCGGCCTCGACGAGCAGGCCCTTGGCTTCCATCGCCTCGTATTGGGCGACCACGTCCGACCATCGGGCGGCCGGGTTTCCGATGTTCGCCAGGCTGAACAGGGCGACCGCCATGCCCTGCTGCACCTGGGCGTTGCTCGGATCGGCCGCGGCCAGGCGACGGTCGATCGCCAGGGCTTCGACGTACGCCTTGCCGGCGCCGGCGAAATCGGCCTGCAACTGCAGGATGTTGCCAACCATGCCGAGGGCGAGCGAGAGGGTGCGCTGGCCGTCGGCGTTGGTCGGGTCGCTCGCCACCAGACGCCGGTCGATCGCCAGCATCTCCTCGAGGGCCTTGGTTGCGCCAGGAAAGTCGCCCTGCTGCGCCAGAACCCGGCCAATGGCCCCGAGGTCCTGCGCCACGTCCGACTGGGCGGTGGCGTTGGTCGGATCGGCGGCGGCGAGGCGGCGGTCGATGGCCAACCCTTCGGCAAGAGCCCGTGCGGCGCCGCCGAGATCGTCGCGTGCGTCCAGCACCGCGCCCACCTGCCCCAGGTCGTACGACACGTCGCGCTGGGCGACGGCGTCCGCGGGGTCCCCCGCCGCGTGGCGGCGGTCGATCGCCAGCGCCTCGGCATAGGCGTCGCTCGCCCCGGCGAGGTCGCCCTGCGCCGCCAGCAGGTCGCCCCTATCCTCCAGGAGCGCGGCCACTAGACGTTGCGCGTGCGCGTTGGAAGGATCGGCGGCGGCGAGCGTGCGGCGGATCGTGAGAGCTTCGGCGTAGTCCTTGCCGGCGCCGACGAAGTCCTGCCGCACGACCAGCACCTCACCGGCGCTCTGCAGATCGATCGACACGGCGCGCTGCAGGCCAGCGTCGGCGGGATTGGCCGCCGCGAGGCGGCGGTCGATCGCCAGCGCTTTCGCGTAGGCGTCGCCGGCGCCGGCGAGGTCGCCCTGCGACTGGAGCACGTCGCCGACCTCGTTCAGCGCCGCGGCTTTGTCGCGATCGTCGCCGGCGACCCTGGCGGCGGTCTCGGCGGCGCGGCGCGCATCGGCCGTGCGGCCGGCATCCTTGTAGAGACGGTCCAGGTTGATCCAGTCCTGGAAGACGCCTGGGTCCAGCGTCACGACCGCCTCGTAGCGGGCGACGACGTTGCCGGTGGTCTCCTTGCCCTTGTTGCGCGCATCGAGCGCCAGCGCGGCGACGGCGCGTTCGTCGACGGCCTGGGCGATCGCATCGGCCTTGGCTCGCGCGGCCGCCCGCGCCCGCACTTCGGCGTCCAGGATCGGCCCGGCGTCGGCCCAGTCGCCGGCGTTGTACTTCGCCAGCGCCGCCAGCCCTTCTGGCGTCTCGACGATATGGCTGACGCTGCCGCGGAAGGCTTCGATGGCGTTCGCGTAGCCGCGATCGTCCTCAGCGAGGCGCGCGACCAGCGCTTCCTTCGCGGCGACCAGGTCGGCCTGGTTCGCCTTGCCGGCCTTCACCTGAGCGCTCAGCGCGGCGATCCGCGCCTGCAGCTCGCGGCACCTGACGTCGTCGGCCTTCTTGATCGCCTCGATGGTGAGCGAGCTTTGCACCAGCGCGGTCGTCACCTCCGCCTGGGTGCTGGCGAGCGAGCCCTGGGCGCGGGCCGCGACCGGCGCCAACCCGGCAATCGCGAGCACCAAGGCCATGCCCATCGCGAGGGTCAGCTTCATCATGTTCCGCCCCCCTGACGCCGGCCCGCCGAGAGCTTCAGCGCAAACGAGCCGGCTGGCAAATGCGGTGACGAGACGCAAGGCCCGATGGGAGGGCCTCGAGTCAGCCGCGTGGTCGGCGAAGAGGGCGGCGGGCATAGCCAACGGACATCACTGTTCGATCGGATTATCGGATCGGCGGCGCGGGATGTTCCGAGGGTTGCGCAGCCGATAGGGCTCGGCGGTGGCCGCTACGACGCCTTCAGATGAACATTTGGGCCGCGTCGCGCGGAGCGAGGCACGCGTACAGAGGCTGTTTGTTCCAGCCGACAGCCAATTGTGTTAATCTCTACCTGGGCAAAGGAGCCTTGGGGTGCGCCGCACGCAAACCCGCGCCATCGCAACGATCGTCGGAGCCGCTTGCGTCTTCGTTGCGGCTAATGATGCCAGGGCTCAGATTTACGACGGCTGGGACGTTGGCTCCGCTCGTCCTGCCGCCGGCTGGCCACAGGTGGCGTATGACACGTCGCCGGCGACGCCATCGTCTCACAGATCACCTACTCGTCCGGCCCCCGGATATTCGTCGAACGCAGCAAACCGCCGAAACCACGACGTGGTCATCCTCGCGCCGGGTGAGGGAGCAGCCGCCGAGGAGAGGGCCGCAGCGGCCGCCCGTGGAGCGCGATACGCTTGGTCGGCTAGCCGAGGTCGTTTTGTTCCCTACGGTGCAACCGCTGCCGCAGAAGGAGCCGGGGCAGGGGCGGCCGGAGAGGTCGCTGCTGGCGAAGCCGTTGCGGGCGAAGCAGCTATGGGGGAGGCCGCTGCGGCTGAGGAATTGTTGCTCCTCGCGTTCTAGCCGCTGCGAGTTTCAATGCAGCTGGACGCATCGCGGTTTCGCGCGATTCCGACCGTTTGACCTGTCCATGGCGGAAGCACCATGAAACGCAGATCGCTCTTAATTGCCCTGCTGGTCAGTGCGCTCGGAGTCGTCTCCGGTTCCAGCGGCGCGCAACCAGCCGGTGCCGGAAGCGCCATTGGCCTCCAACTTGTCGGGGTCTACGACAACGGCAGCCATTTCACGGCAGTCATCGCGGTTCGTAACTCGACGAGTCAGCCCGTCGGAATAGCTGCATATTCGAGCATGCCCTTTACAAGTGAGGTCTATCTTCGCGACGGCTACGGCGGAGATTGCCAAGATGAGTCTAACGGACAGCCCCAAGGCTCATTACGGCGAATAAACGACATGGGGGTGGGATACGCGGGTAACTACCAATTCACTGCTCCCGGTAGCACCAGTCGCCAGACGGTCTACTTTTGGAAAGGAAATTGTAACGGCAGAATAACCGGAGGCACCGACGTAAGCGTCGATGCTGATTTGCTTATATTCTTCGGTGGCCAGGTGGAGCATCAAAATATGTCCTGGACCGGAAAGAGCATTATCGTTCCGTAGCCCGCGCGCGGTCGGTCAAGGGACAGGGGAGGCGGCAGTTCGGTGGCTCAGCCTCGCCGAACCAATCGGATAATCGTCAAGACAAATCCGGCGCTGCAAGGCCGAGGTCAGGGCTCCGTCGGGCGCTTCGGCGGATAGATCGTTCGCAAATAGACGATCTTGTCGATGTCACACGACCCTCGTGTGACGTGTCCGGCAACCCCACCGAACTCGCACATCACCTTGCCGTCCTCGGAGCGCAGGACGTGTTCGTTGCCGGTGTCCGGCCCGCGATCACCGGGCAAAATGTGGAAGACGCGCCTTCCGTCATAGGTGGCCTCTTCGATCACAGTGCTGCTTTGAGGTGGCTGTGCCGCGACCAGCTTCGCCAACCAAGCAGGCCAGGGGGCTGCGGTCAGCGATGAGGGCAGGACGATCGAAATGGGGCTGAGCGGATGAGGCGCCTCGAACGGTCCGGCGTAGAGGAGCATGTACTTGCCGGCCGCTATTCGCCCAAGCCTTGTCGTCGGCGGGCATTCCCCAGCGCCGCCCTGACCTAACCCGGCCGGTTGAGTGACGACGGTGAGGTAGATGGCGCGGTTCTCGACCCTGGACCTGACCTCTTTGCAGACGATGCCCGAATTCACTGTGGTCGACTTCGTCGTGATGTTGCGCAGTCCCGAGACGTCCGCCTCTACCGGCAAAACCCATACTTGGCCGATCCGCTGGGGCGGGCGTACGGCGATGCCTCCAACCGATTCTACGAAGCGCCAACTCATTTGCCGAGGGAGCAGCGGGACCACGAAGACGGACAGCGCCGCCACCATCGTGAGCAGCAGGCCGGTCAGAACCAGCAACCAAGAGCGCAACCTGGTGTCCCTTGCTCTGACGCGTTAGTCCGACATCCGTCCGACGACCCAGTTGGCGCGCCGTCGCACTGCTGCATCGGCGTGGCCCCGCAGGCGCTCGATCTGGAGACGAAACTCAGTGTCCTCCAGGCGGCGCGCGAGGTTGCAGTATCGGCGGAACTCCCTTCCGCCACGGCGCTCCGTTACGCCGACGACCACGGCCTGCAACCTGCGCATCTGCGTTGTCGTCAGGGGGAGGCGGTTGATCCACCTAAGGACGTCGGCCTTTATGTAGCCGGAGCGGAAGAACATCGGGTCCGCTTCCAAGAAATCGATCATCGGGTCGATGGAGTCTGCATCGCCCGCTTTCAGGTCATTGTATTGCGGCCAAAAATCGGGCGGTAGCGCCAGGTTCAAGGCCGCCCAGAAACGGTCGATCCACCGGTTCTTCCGAGCCTCTTCAACTGCCTGTGCTCGCTCTGCGTAAGGGAAGACCTTTTTTCGGCTCACTGCTCACCAAAGGGCACTTGGCCGCTGCGCGGGTCGAGGGGCTCGTTCTCGCTGCAGATCTCGGTCTCTTCCGTCGGTTGCCCGACCGATCATCGCCACTTTGGGTTAAGGTCCGCTTTCCGCCCTATCGCGCTCGGTGGTCGCCGACTGCGCGCATCGCACCGGCTCCGCCCGCTCGGAACAAGGCAACGCGGCGGAGCGTGCGCCGAGCGCTACGGGTTTGATGTCTCTGCATTATTGGAGCGGGCGATGAGATTCGAACTCACGACCCCAACCTTGGCAAGGTTGTGCTCTACCCCTGAGCTACGCCCGCGCTCCTCGCCTCTCGGCGAAAGGAGGCGGCTTATCGCAGAGGGCCCAGGGGTTGGCAAGACGGCGGCGGGGCGCGAATTGCCGCTGGACGCGGCGTTCGTCCGGCTTATGCGTTTGAGCGGGGCGTGACGGTTCAACTGAAGAGAGCGTTGGCGTGAGCGAGACAGGCGGACAGACCCGGGGCGGCGCGTCGGCGGCGGCGATCCAGGCGCACTACGACGTCGGCAACAGCTTCTTTCGGCTATGGCTGGATCCCACGCTGACCTATTCTTGCGCGCTCTGGGCGGGCGAGGGAGACACGCTGGAGGCGGCGCAGCAGCGCAAGCTGACGTGGATCGCCGAGCCGGCGCTGGCGCGCGGGGCCAAGCGGCTCCTGGACGTCGGCAGCGGCTGGGGCGGGTTGCTGGCCTACGCCCAGGCGCATGGCGTCGAGCGCGGCGTCGGGCTGACGCTCAGCCGCGAGCAGCACGATCACGTGGCGGCGATGGGCATCCCCGGCGTCGAGGTCCGGCTGGAGAGCTGGCGCGACCACCAGCCCGCCGCGCCGTACGACGCCATCGTCTCGGTCGGCGCCTTCGAGCATTTCGCCGACCAGAACCTCAACGAGGCCGAACGGCTGGGCGTCTATCGCGACTTCTTCGCCGCCTGCCACCGCTGGCTGCCGGAGGGCGCGCCGCTGGTCCTGCAGACCATCGCCTACGGGCCGGTCGCGACGCATCTCGCCCGCGAACGCTTTCTGGAGATCTTCCCGGAGTCCGACCTGCCGCGCCCGTTCGAAATCTTCAAGGCGACGGACGGCCTCTTCGAGATCACCGACTATCGCAACGACCGCGAGCACTATGTCCGCACGCTGCGCGACTGGCACCGGCGCCTTAGGGCCAGGACCGCCGAGGCGACGGCCGAGGTCGGGCGAGAGCGGGTCGACTTCTACAAGCGCTACCTGGCGCTCTCGGTCCTCATGTTCGAGGGCCGCTACGCGGTGCTCCTGCGGCTGAGAATGACGCGGGTCTGAGTTGGATATCGGGCTGCACCCCTGCCGCGCCACACGTTTCCGTCATCCCCCGCTGGAGCGAAGCGGAATGCGGGGGAGCCATGAACATTCACGGTCCACGGCGATCATGGGTCGCCCGGACAAGCCGGGCGATGACGATGAGACATGGCTCGCGCCCTAGCGCCGGTGGACCGGGGCGGCGAGGCGGCGTTTGTTGACGTGGTCGACGGCTTTGGCGCCCGTTTCCGGCTCTTCGCCGCGGAAGTAGTAGCGCTGCCAGGCGGCTTTCACCGTCTCCGGCTCGCCCTCGTAGAGCTTCTTGTTGAAGCTCGATCGCTGCTCGGTCCAGGCGGCGTAGCGGTCGCCGAGGTCGGTCTCCATCTTCAGCGGCTTTTGGATCACCTCGACCTCTTCCAGCGCCTTGTCCTCGGCCATGGTGATGAAACAGAAGGGCTCGCCCTTGGAGAAACGCACCTGGCCCGGGCGGGTGAAGATCCAGTTCATCGTGAAGGGGTAGGGCAGCCAGTCGGTCTCGATCAGGCCGACCAGCGGCTGGATGCCGTCCTTGACGTGGTTCGGCGGTCCCATGGCCCACAGCGACCAGCCGGGCGGGGTGCGGAAGAGGTAGCCCGGGTGGAAAGTCAGGACCCCGCCGGAGAAGTGCGATTTGACAAAGTCGTCCTCGGCCGCGTGCGGCGCGTCGATGGCGATGGTGATGTCGCTCTGCTTGCGCCCGCCGTTCCACTCGGCGGTGAAGCTCACCGGGCAGAGAATCTCCCAGCCCGAGCAGTTGGCCATGGTCAGGGGCAGGCAGCGGTAGGGATGGCGGCCCTCGAACGCCTCCATCCAGGCGCGTTGCGGGCGGCCGGGCACGATGTCGGGGGCGAGGTCGCCGAGGACGAAGCATTCGAGCTGCATTGGCGCATCTCCCCCCGCGACTGGCGACGGCGTCGTTTGTGTCCTAGCCATAGCCCCCTTTCGCCGTCCAGGGGTCGCGCCGATGACCAAAACGGGTTCCGACGCCCTTTTCGCCGCGCTCGACCGCCTGGGCGTCGCGCACGAGACGCTGTGGCACGAGCCGGTCTACCGCGTGGGCGAAGGCGCGGAGATCAAGGCGCAGCTTGCCGGCGGGCACACCAAGAACCTGTTCCTGAAGGACGCCAAGGACCGCCTCTGGCTGGTCAGCGCGCTGGCGGAGACGACGATCGACCTCAAAGGCCTGCCGGCGCGCATCGGCTCGGCCCGGCTTTCGTTCGGCTCCGCGGCGCTGATGGCCGAGACGCTGGGCGTCGAGCCCGGTTCGGTGACCGCCTTCGCGCTGATGAACGACGCGGATCGCCGCGTGACCTTCGTCCTCGATGCGGCCCTGATGCGCGAGGCTCTCGTGAACTTCCACCCGCTGACCAACACCGGCACCACCCAGATCAGCCGCGAGGGGTTCCTGGCGTTCCTGGCCGCGATCGGCGTCGAGCCGATGATCGTCGAGCTCAGCTGAACGCTGGCGGCGCCGCCGCTCAGTGCGGCACGCTGCGGAAGATGACAAAGGCGCCGGCGGCGATGAGGGCGAAGCCGGCGATGATGCTGGGCGTGATCTTCTGGCCGAGGTAGAGGGCTGCGAACACGGTGAACACGGCGACCGTGATCACCTCCTGGATCGCCTTCAGCTCAGCCCCTGAATAGACCGCGCTGCCGAAGCGATTGGCCGGCACGGCCAGGCAATACTCGAAGAACGCGATGCCCCAACTGGCGAGAACGACCAGCCACAGTGGACGGTCCTTGAACTTGAGGTGCCCGTACCAGGCGAAGGTCATGAAGACGTTGGAGCAGACCAGCAAGAGGATCGGCAGAACGCGGGCGACGACGAGGGGCATTGGCTCTTCCAGAAGGCGGAACAAGGAGCCCCAATCTACGGTTCCGCTTCTCGTTCGCGAGTCCGCTAGGCCAGCGTCTCGCGCGCGGCGATGCGGATGTCGAAGCCGGCGAGACCGACGTAGTCGAGCTGGTGCGCGGTCAGGAGGGTGATGGCGGAAAGGCCGAGGTCCTTCAGGATCTGCGCGCCAACGCCGACGTCGCGCCAGTGGGCGTCGCGCTTCTTTTCGCTGCCGGTCATGGCCTCGGGCTCGCTCTGCGTCTTCAGGCTCGGGGCCGAGACCCCGGCGGCGCCCTCGCGCAGGTAGACGACCACGCCGCAGCCTTCCTGGCGGATGCGCTTCAGCGCCTTCGACAGCAGCCCGCCGCCCTGGCCGAACACGTCGGCCAGCAGCTCCTGACGGTGGATGCGCACCGGCGGCGCCTTGGCCTGGCGGATGTCGCCGAAGATCAGCGCCAGATGCTGGACCTGGTCGAAGGGGGTCGCATAGCCGATCGCCCGCGCCGGCCCGATCTCGGTCTCGACGGTGAACTCGCCGGTCCGCTCGACCAGCCGCTCGCGCGTGCGGCGGTAGGCGATGAGGTCGGCGATGGAGACGATCTTCAGGCCATGCTCCCTGGCGAAGGCCATCAGCTCCGGCAGCCGCTTGACCGCGCCGTCATCGTTCACGAGCTCGCCCAGGAGGCCCACCTCCGGCAGGTCGGCGAGCTTGGCGAGGTCGGTCGCCGCCTCGGTGTGGCCGGCGCGGACGAGGACGCCCCCCTCGCGCGCGATGAGCGGGAAGACGTGGCCGGGGCGGACGAAATCGGAGGCGATCACGTTGCCGCCGGCCAGAGCCCGCACCGTCGCCGCCCGTTCCTCGGCCGAGATGCCGGTGGTCAGGCCCTCGCGGTAGTCGACCGAGACGGTGAAGGCGGTGCGCAGCGGCGCGTCGTTCTCGCGCACCATCGGCTCCAGCCCCAGCGCCTTGGCCCGCTCGCCGGTCAACGGCGCGCAGAGAATGCCGGAGGTGTGGCGGACCATGAAGGCGACCTGGCTCCGCGTCGCCTTGCAGGCGGCCATGATCAGGTCGCCCTCATTCTCGCGGTCGTCGTCGTCGACCACGATCACCATCTCGCCGCCGGCGAAGGCAGCGATGGCCTCGTCGACGCCGTCGAGCCGCATCAGCGCCGCCTTGCCGCCGCGCGCGGCCCCCTCGCCGGCGCGGTAGGCGCTGAGGTCGGACAGGCGAACGCGGCGGTGCGCGCCGACCTTGCGGTGCGCGATCGCGCCGGAGTCGAGGAGCTTGACCAGGTGCGGGCGCGAGACGCCCAGCAGCTCGGCCGCCTGCTGGGTCGAGAGCATCGCCTCGATCGGCTTCGCCGCGACGACGTTGCCGCGCGCCATCTGCTCCAGCGCCGCTTTGAGGACGCGGAAGGCGGCGTCAGGCAGCGGCGCGTCGCCCAGGTCGAGATCGCCGACGCTGAGGCGCTTCAGCAGCCGGTCGGGGGTTTCGGGGAAGCTTGACGGGGTCATCTCGTCGGCATAAACGAAACAAACGAAACGTGCAACTCAAACGAAACGATCGCAAATGTCCGAGGAACAAGCCATGCAGTGGATCGGCGTCGTCGACACCATGTTCGCCCGCATCGACATGGGCGGGATCGTCATGGAGACGCTGGCGGGCAAGCCCGATCGCGGCCGCGCCTTCGACCTCGTCCGCCGCACCGTGCCGGGGTTCAAGAACCTGGCGGTGGAGGCGCAGCGGCTGATCCAGAGCCACGGCTGCGGCATCGTCATCGCGCTCGGCATGCCGGGGCCGGAGCCAATCGACCAGCTTTGCGCGCACGAGGCCTGCCTCGGCATCATGGCGGCGCAGCTCGCCACGTCGACCCACATCCTCGACGTCTTCGTGCACGCGACCGAAGCCATCGGAGACGACCAGCGGCTGGCCGCCATCTGCCGCGACCGCTGCGAGAAGCACGCGCTCAACGCCTACGACATGCTGTTCGCGCCCCAGACTCTCATCGCCCGCGCCGGCCAGGGCGTGCGGCAAGGCGGCGTCGACGCCGGAGCAATCCTCGAGCACGTCTAGCGCCCGCGAAGGCGCGGCCGGCCGAGGGCGTCCGCGCCCCGTTGCGAGACCGGCGCTCGGGGACCATCTTAAGGCGCGCCAAGGGAGTGCCGCACCGATGCTGGGAGAGACGAACGCGCCCGCCGACCTGATCAAGGAAGGCTCCGATCAGGGATTCGCCGCCGACGTGGTCGAAGCGTCGAAGCAGCAGCCGGTGATCGTCGACTTCTGGGCCACCTGGTGCGGGCCATGCCGGCAATTGACGCCGGCGCTGGAAAAGGCGGTCAAGGCCGCCGGCGGCAAGGTCAAGCTGGTCAAGATCGACGTCGACAAGAACCCGGTGTTCGCCGGCCAGTTGCGCGTGCAATCCATCCCGACCGTCTACGGCTTCAAGGACGGCCAGCCGATCGACGGGTTCATGGGCGCCGTGCCCGAAAGCCAAATCAAGGCCTTCATCGAGCGTCTGGTCGGGCCGCAGGGTCCATCGGATCTCGAGCTGGCGCTTGACGAGGCCCGGGCGGCGCTGGACGCCGGCGACATCGGCGGCGCGGCGCAGATCTATGCCGGCGTGCTGCAGACGGCGCCGGACGAGGTGCGCGCCATCGCAGGCCTCGCCCGCTGTTACCTCGCCGGCGGCGACCGGGAGCGGGCGCAGGAGGTCGCCGACATGGCGCCGGCCGACGCGAAGGACGCCGACCTCGTCAGCGTGCGCGCGGCGCTCGCGCTGGCCGCCGAGCCGCCCACCGAGACCGCGGCGCTGGAACAGCGGCTGGCCGCCAACGCCGACGACCACGAGGCGCGCTTCGAACTCGCGGGCGCGCTGGCCGCGGGCGGCAAGATGGGCGAGGCGGCCGACCAGCTGCTCGAGATCATCGCCCGCGACCGGGCCTGGAACGACGAGGCGGCGCGCAAGCAGCTGCTCACCGTCTTCGAGGCCGCCGGCCCGACGTCAGACGTCGCCAAACAGGGACGTCGCAGGCTATCTTCCATTCTGTTCTCGTGACGAAAGGGGCGGAGGATCGATGATCCGCGGCGCCCATCGAAAACTCGCCGACCTGCCGGCCGTGATCCCGGTCTTCCCGCTCGACCAGGCGCTCTTGCTGCCGCACGGCGACCTGCCGCTGAACATCTTCGAGCCGCGCTATCTGAACATGATCGACGACGCGCTGGCGGGCGAGCGGTTGATCGGCATGGTGCAGACCGCGGCGGGGAGCGGCGCGCGCGGGCCGAACCTCGCCCGTATCGGCTGCCTAGGCCGGCTGACCAGCTTCACCGAGACGGTCGACGAGCGCTATCTGATCAGCCTGCGCGGGCTCTGCCGCTTCGTCACCGGCGAAGAGATCGACGGCCAGACACCCTATCGCCAGGTGCGCGCCGACTTCACCCGGTTCGCCGACGACCTGAAGCCGATGAGCGACGACGACGGCTTCGACCGGCTGCGGTTCCTGGCGGCGCTGAAGGGCTATCTCGACCACCGCGGGCTCTCGATGGAGGATTGGGAGGCGCCGAAGACCGCGCCGGCCGAGACGTTGGTCAATGGCCTGGCGATGATGCTGCCGTTCGATGCGGCCGAGAAGCAGGCGCTGCTGGAAGCGCGGACGCTGCGCGAACGCCGCGAGGCGCTGATCGCGCTGATGGAGATCGACGCCGCCGAGCCCTCGGCGGAAGACGATCCGCCCCGCGTGCAGTAGACGTTCCGAAAATGGCCCGCTCCCTTCCCCCGCCCGACGTCGATCCGCGCCTTCTGGAGGTGCTCGTCTGTCCCGTGACCAAGGGGCCGCTCGAATACGACCGCGCGGCCAAGGAGCTGATCAGCCGCTCGGCCAAGCTCGCTTATCCGGTCCGCGACGGCGTGCCGGTGATGCTGCCGGAAGAAGCGCGGACGCTGGGCGAGGGGGAATGACCTCGCGCCCCTGGCCCGAGGAGATCAAGGTCAGCCGCTCCGCGCGCACCTTGAGCATCGCCTTCGATGACGGGGAGCGCTTCGTGCTGCCCGCCGAATATCTGCGGGTGATGACGCCCAGCGCCGCCGACCGCGGCCATGGCGCGGGGCCTGGGCGAACCGTGGCCGGCAAGCGCAACGTCGGCATCCGCGACGTGCGCCCGATCGGCCGCTACGCCGCCCGCATCGACTTCGACGACGGCCACGACACCGGCCTCTACAGCTGGGACGAACTCCACCGCCTGGGCGAAGAGCACGAGCGGCTGTGGAACGACTACCTGCGCCGCCTGGCGCACGAGGGTTTGTCGCGGGACGGCTAGCGCCTACTCCCGCCTCGATTGGTCGTCATGGCCCGGCTTGTCCGGGCCACCCATGATCACCGTGATGCGTGAGTGTTCATGGGTCCCCCGCATTCCGCGGCTACGCCGGCTCCAGCGGAGGATGACGGCCTAAAACAACCTACAGCGCCTCGCCTTTCAGCAGCCTTGGCAGGTCGCCGACGGCGCCGCCGGCTTCGCGCATGAAGAAGCGGCGGGCCGGGCCGATGCGGTTGACGAGGGCGACGCCGGCGCCGCGGACGGCGCGGATCGCCGCGTGGTCGTTGGAGAAGAGGCGGTTGAAGACGTCGGTCGCGGCCGCGAGCGCCGCGTTGTCGAAGCGCCGCCAGGTCGCGTAGCGGGCGAGCACCGCGGCGGCGCCGGGATCCTCGCCGCGCCGGATGGCGTCGACCACGATCTCGGCCAGGGCGGCGGCGTCCTTCAGGCCCAGGTTCAGCCCCTGGCCAGCGATCGGGTGGATGCCATGGGCGGCGTCGCCGACCAGGGCGCAGCGCTCGGCCGTCAGCCGTTCGGCCAGCTGCAACGCGAGCGGATAGACGAAGGTCGGCCCCTCGACGCTGACGCGGCCGACGAAATCGCCGAACCGCCGCTGCAGCAGCGAGCCGAACGCCTCGGGCGAGGCGGCGCGGAGCGCATCGGCGGCCGCGTTGCGCTCGGTCCAGACCAGGCTGGCGCGCTGGCCGGTGAGCGGCAGGATGGCGAACGGCCCGGATGGCAGGAAGTGCTCATAGGCGACGCCGGCGTGCGGCCGCTCCAGCGCGACCGTGGCGACCACGCCCTTCTGCGGATAGTCCCAGCCCATGACGCCGATGCCGGCATCGCGGCGCACGACCGAGCCGCGGCCCTCGGCGCCCACGACCAGGGGCGCTGACAGGACGCGCCCGTCGGCGAGCGCAACGCGCGCGGCGCCGGCTTGGAAGGCGACGCGCTCGACCCTGGCCGGCGCCATCACCGCGATGCCGGGCGCCGCTTCGACCGCCGTCGCCAGAGCCGCGCGGATGTGGCGGTTTTCCAGCATGTAGCCCAGCGGCTCGCCGCCGGAGCTGTCGGCGATCTCGCCGGCGTCGAAACGCAGGAAGACCGGGGACGGCCGCGTCGCGGCGGCGCCGGGGCCGCGCCCGTCGGTGACCATGATCTGTTCGATGCGCTCGGCCTTAGGCGCGAGCGCGGCGCCCACGCCGACCACGTCCCAGGCGCGGAACGAGGAATAGGCGATCGCCGAGGCGCGTCCGTCGAAGGTCGGCGCGACCATCGCCTCGAACGGCTGCGGGTCGATCAGCCCGACGGAAAGCCCGCCGTGCGCCAGCTCCAGCGCCAGGCTCGCGCCGGCCATGCCGGCCCCGGCGACGATGACATCGAAGGCGTCCGCCATAGCGGCGGCATATGCGGACCGCGGGGCCCCGGAGTCCAGCCGGGCTAGCGGTCCGGGTGACCCACGCGGCCGACCGGGCGGTCGTCGTCGAAGACCTCGATGGCGCGATAGTGGCGCGATGCGCCGACGCGGGCGTTGGCGGCCGTCAGGGCTTCGTGATCGCTCGGCGCGGTCACGGCATCGAGCGACGAGACGGAGTAACGATCATCGTCGATGTAGAAGGTGTATATTTTCAAATAGATCACGGGCCTCAGCGGCGTAGACGAGCCGAAGTCAACGCGGGCGCCCGCCCCGACCTCTATGCGCACGATATTCAAGCCCGGACCCGGTTTGTGTCGGCGGGCCGACACTCATCTTCGTCACTTTCCGGCATCGAACGCGTTTCAAGCTGTGCGGCGGCGCAATCGCCGCGCTGTTCAGGAGCTCCGGTGCGAACGCGAAACCATGTCCTCTGTGCGCTCGGCGAGCGCGACCGCGACGAGATCTTGGCCGCCGCTCAGGTCGTGGATCTGGCCGGCGGCGAGGTGCTCTACGAACCGGACTATCCGGTCGAGTGGGTCTACTTCCCCAACACCGCGGTGCTCTCGGTGGTCACCGTCATGGCCGACGGGCGCACGGTCGAAAGCGACACCGTCGGATATGAGAGCGTGGTCGGCGTCCTGAACGCACTGGGCGGCTGCGTGGCGGTCAACCGCACCTTCGTGCAGATCGCAGGCTCGACCGTGCGGGTGTCGGCCAGCGCGATCCGGCGGCTCGCCGACCACAGCGCCGACTCCCGCCGACTGCTCCTGCGGCACGTGCAGGCGAACCTCGCCCAGGCGCACCAGTCGGTGGCCTGCAACGCCCTGCACCCGCTCGATCAGCGGCTCTGCCGCTGGCTCCTGATGTCGCAGGATCGGACCGCCGACGACTCGGTGTGGCTGACGCAGCAGTACCTGGCCACCATGCTCGGCGTGCAGCGGACCACTGTGACCGAGGCGCTGGGCGAACTGGCCGATCGCGGCCTGATCAGCCAGGGGCGCGGGCGGATCGATGTCCTCGACCGTCGCCGCCTCGAGGCGGCCTCGTGCGAGTGCTACGCGACCGTGCGCGGCAATCTCGAGCTCCTGCTCGGCCGCAACCTGGCGGCCGGTTAGCGATCGCCGCGGCTCGCGAGGGCGGCGAAGGCGAGCCCGAAGGCCAGTTCGAGGGCGAAGATCGCGAGGGTCATGATCGGGGGGCTCATTCGCAAAACACACGCACCGTGGCGTGCTCATCGTCGATGTCGACCGAGAAGTCCTGAAGCTGTTCGAGGATGGCTTCGAGGTTCTCCGGCTTGATCTGGGTGACATCGATGCCGATGCCGTTCTCGCGCAGGGCGCGGTTCACCTCGTCGCGGGCGTCGCGCGGGATGAGCGCGCCGAGGCGGACGCCGGCGCGGAGCAGCTGCATGGGCACGCGCACGTTCACTTTGGCGCGACCTTGGCCGTTTTCGCCGTCGGCGTCGACGACCACGCGCAGGTATTTGGGCGGGCGGCGGGCCTCGCGCGGCTCATCGGCGCGGCTGGCGCCGGCCAGGGCCGCGATCAGCCGCTCGGCCTCGTCGGCGGTGATCTTTCCCGCCGCCAGCAGGTCCAAGATGCGTTTGCGGTCTTCACTCACGGAGATTCGGTCCTTTCAGGCGATGCGCACGAGCACGTTGGCGTCGGGCGCTTTGACTTCGATGTGGGTGCCGCCGAGGGCCGCGATGACGCCGACGACGCCCCAGACGGTGGTGAACGGGTTCAGCCGCGCGATCAGGCAGGCGATGAGGATGATGGGCGAAAGCAGCACCGCCAGGATCAGCAGCAGCAGCCACACCAAAAAGAGCGGCAGCCAGAGCCGGATGTCGTGCTCGGGCGTCTTCACACGCACCTGGGCCAGCATCGGGATCATGGCCGGCCCTCCAGCTCGCTGATCGCGGTCGCCGCGTCGATCTCGCCGCGGCCCAGCCGGTCGAGCACGTCGCGGTTCGGCGGCGCCGGGTCCACCTCGACGAAGGAGAGGCTGGCGGCGATGCGGTTCAGCCGCGCCTTGATCGTCGGATAGGAAACGCCGAACACCTGCTCCATCTCCTTGATCGAGCCGTGGCTGCGCACGAAGGCGGCGATGAACACCTGGTCCTCCGCCGGCAGGCGGGCGAGCTCGGGCAGTTCGAACGCGCCCTCGATGGCGATGTCCTTGCCGGCCAGGCGCACGCGCTCGACCACCAGATCGGCGCCGCCGGTGAGACGGGTGAGGTCCTGCCAGTCGCGTGTTTCGCCGTCAGCCATCGTGAATGTCCTTCCTTGACCCGAAAGTGGATCAAGAAATTTAATTCGTCAAGCGTCGGAAATTGATTTTCTTAAGTCAACGCTTGAATCCGTTTGGCGGCCTGGCGTCGGGCGTTCCGGAGCGATCGAGCGCCGGCCACTGTTCGGCCAGCGGCGGCAGCGGCGTTCGCTTGCCGGTGATGCGCTGGGCGGCGATCGTATAGACGGCGATCTGGCCAAGGCGCGGAAAGAACCCTGGCGGGCGGTCGCCCGAGCCCGGTGCGAATTTCGCCATCAGCGCCCGGCAGAAGCCTTCCTTGGCGGCGCGGTCGTCCACGACCCTGAGGCGCCCGAACACGATGGCGCTCTCGTAGGCGATCGAGGTGTCGCACTCGAACCGACCATAGGGGAACACCGGGCCAGGCTCGTCGACCTCGAAACAGACGCGGTCGTTGGCCTCGATGTTGGCGCGCAGATGGCCAGGGACGATGGCGTTGTGCAGCCACACCTCGCGCCCGTCCCACACATAGAGCAGCGGCGTGACGTAAGGCTGGCCGCTCGCATCGACGGTCGCGAGCCGGCCCACCGCCCCGCGGGCGAGGAGGGCCAGCGTATCGGCCTCGTTCATCGCCTTGTCCGCCCGGCGGACTTCCCCAAGCGCGCTCATGATCTCTTCCCCTTCAGCCAGTCGTTGCGGGTGAGCAGCCAGATCGTGCTCATGCCGGGCCCGGACACGAACCGGGCCGGAACGGCGCCCATGATGCGCGCGCCCTGCTTTTCCTTGATCCGGTGCGAGCCTGTGTTCTCCGCCCCGCTGCGCAGCCAAAGATGCGGCCAGCCGAGCGTCGCGAAGGCGTATTCGGTCACCCGCTCGGCCGCCTCGGTCATCAGCCCGCGCCCCCAGAAGGCGGGGTCGAGCCAGAAGCCGCGCATGTCGCGGCTCGTCCCGTCGTCGGGCCAGAGGGTGATGCGGCCGATGAGTTCGTCGTCACCGGCCAGCGTGATCGCCCACTGCAGCTTCTCATGCCGCTCCATCTCCGCCAGCGTCTCCACCGTGTTCTTCGCGGCCGAATCGTCCGGCAGCGGCCAGGGGACGTTGTCCCCGTTCAGGTATCTGACCACGTCCCACTGGGCGAAGCGGCGCTGCATCACCGGCGCATCGTCCATGCGGATGGGCCGAAGCCGCAAGCGCTCGGTCGCCAGCACCGGCGTTGCGGGCAGGCCGCCGCGCGTCTCCGCCGCCCGGCGCGCGAACCAGGCGTTGCGCGTCAGGAGCCAGACCTCCCGCATCGCCTCGCCCGCGACGGAGCGGCCGCGGTCACGGTCGACCAGGAGCGCGCCCTGCTTTTCCTTGATGCGGTGTGAGCCGGTGTTGGCCTCGTCGTTCCTGAGCCAGAGGTACGGCCAGCCGAGCTCGACGAAGGCGTACTCGGTCACCCGCTCGGCCGCTTCGAACATCAAGCCGCGCCGCCAGTAGTCCGGATCGAGCCAGAAGCCGCGCATGCCGCGGCTCTCGCCGTCGTCTGGGCGCAGGTCGATCAGACCGATCAGCTCGTCGCCCTCGCCCGTCAGCGTGATCGCCCAGGTGAAGCTCTGCCGCTTCTTCGCGCGCTCGACGACCAGATTGGCGTGCGTCTGGCCGCCATCGGCGGGGTAGGGCCAGGGAACCTGGCCGTCCAGGTGCTGGACCACCTCCCAGCGCGGGAAGCGGCGCTGCAGCACCGGTCCGTCCTCCAGCCGCACGGGCCGAAGCGTCAGCCGCTCGCTCGTCAGCACGGGCGTGGCGGGAAGGCGTTTTCGTCGTTTCACAGTCTCGTCTCCTCGGGTTTTCGAGGACGGGACCGACGGTTTCCTGGCTTGGTCGCCCCGACCTCATTCGGCGGGGCGTTCGAGCGGCGAAGAGAGAGCCGCTACCGACGCGCGCCCGCGCATCCCCCGCCCGAACGGGCGTTGGCGTTGCACGGATTGGTTTTGCGCATCTGCGTCATGGGACGCGGCCTATAACCGCGCGGAGGGCGGAAGTAAATCGGCGGCCGTCAGACCGTTTGGGCCAGGCGCGCCGCCGGCGGTTCGTCGTGCAGCGCGCGGCCAAGCGCGCGCAGCGGCGGCCAGTCGCGGTCGCGCGGCCGGTAGACCAGGTGCCAGCCGCTGGTCACGCGCACCGGCGCGGCATCGAAGGCCGTGGTCAGCCGGCCGGCCTCGAGCTCGCGCTCGACCAGGAAGCTGCCGCCCAGCGCCAGGCCCATGCCGGCCGCGGCCGCGGCGTAGAGCACCTGGACGCTGTCGAAGGTCTGCACCCGCCGCGGGCGGTACCCGCCAAGGCCGACGGCGTCGAACCACTCGTCCCACAAGCCGAGGGCCGGACTCATGCTCAGCACCGTGAAACGGTCCAGCGCCTCGGCCGTCACCGGCGCGCGCTTCGGGCGCAGCGCCGGCGCGCAGACGGGGGCGACTTCGATGTCCAGCAGCCGCTCGCTCACCATCCCCGGCCAGGCGCCGGCGCCGAGGCGCAAGGCGGCGTGCGCCTCGCCGATCGCCACATCGCCCAGGTCGGCGAGGGCGTGCAGCTCGACCTCGATGTCGGGCCGCTCGTCGTGGAAGCGCGCCAGCCGCGGCATCAGCCAGGACGAGGCGAGGTCGGCCAGCGCCGACAGCCGCACCACCTTGCGCGCCCGCCCGCCGCCGATGGCGGCCGAGCCGGCGTGGATGCGGTCGATCGCCTCGCCCACCGCCTGCAGATAGCGCACGCCGGCCGCAGTGAGCTCGATACGACGGTTGAGGCGGCGGAAGAGATCCACACCCAGCGCCTGCTCCAGATCGGAGATGCGGCGGCTGACCGCCGAGGTGGTCAGGCCCAGCTCGCCGGCGGCGACGGTCAGGCTGAGCGCGCGCGCGACGGCGACGAAGGTCTCGACGGCGCGCAGCGACACCTGTTGGCTCATGGTCGCGTGGCCGGGTGGGAGCGTCGGTTGAGCCTGCCGCAAGCGAACTGTCCGAAAGGGAAATTGCACAAGGGCAGATAGCATCTAAACAGTGTTTATCAAGGCCGGCTGACGGCTTTGTTTTCATGGGTTCGCCTGGCCGGCCCATCATTTTCGGAGACCATCGATATGCGTTTGGGGCTCGCGATCGCCGGGGCGGCGATTCTGACCTTTGCGGCCGGCGCGGCGTTCGCCGCCGAGCAGCAGTACGACGGCCGCCTGACCGGCGCCGCGGGCGCCGGTCACGTGCACCTGGACTTCGACACCGACAGCGGCGAACTCGACTACACGGCCACCTTCCAGGGCGTGAGCGCCCCGGTGTCGGCCGGGTTCCACGGTCCGTCGAAGAGCGGCGATGCGCCCGTTCTGATCTCGGCGCCGGTCACCGCCTCGCCGATCAGCGGCGTCGTCAAGCTGACGGACGTGCAGGCGCGGCAGCTGAACGTCGGCCTGTGGTCGTTCCAGATCGACACCGCCGCCCAGCCGGCGGCGCTGCGCGGCCAGATCAGCCGCAGCCAGTGACGGCGTGAGCCGTCCTCAGCCGCCGATGCACTTGCCGCCTTCGGTCTCGGTCTTGGCGGCGCGCATGCAGGCGTTGTGCTGGGCGAGCATCGCGCGCACGTCGCCGCCGCTGTCGATCACGTCATAGAGTCGCCAGCCCTTGTCGCTGTCGGCGAGCACGAAGGTCCAGGTCCCCTGCTCCTTGTCGTCGCTCTTCACCACCACGTCGTAGTGCGCGCCGTCCGGATGGCCTGAGACGACGGAATAGGTCGCGCTGCTGTCCTGACATTGGCAGATCGGGTCGTAGTCCATGTCGACGCCGCCGGCCTTCTTCATGGCCAGCGCGCCGTTGTCGTTCATCAGCTTGCCGAAGTCCGGGTCGTAAAAGTCGGCGTCGTACTTGGCCTGGAACGCCTTCTGCGCGGCTTCCTTCGCCGGCGTGTCGGTGCTCGCCCACTGCTCGCCGTTCGGCTGGTAGGGCGCGAGCATCCGCGTCACGAAGGCGGTCGGCGTCTCGCCGGTCTTCGACAGCGGCTGTGCGGCAGCGGACGACGCCGGCGCCGTGGCGCTGGCCGAAGCTGTAGACGCGGACGCCGTGTTCGCGGGCGCCGCGCCGCGCTGGCAGGCGACGAGGCCCGCCCCGGCGAGGAGCGCGCAAAGCGCAATGCGGATGTTCATCCTGGATCCTTCCCCAATGACCCATGGGCGCCGCAATTGGAGCATGCCGCCGCGCGTTCGGCCAGGGGGCGGACCGCCGGCACAGCTTGGAGCGGCTATGGCGGCGACGAGTCGGTGTTGAGGAGTTGCGAGACAGCCGTAACGACTTGCGCCAACGCGAACGGCTTTGTGATGAGAATACTGTTCGGCACGCCGTTGGCGGCCCAGTCCACGCCCGAGTCACCAGTGATGTAGACGACGGGCATCGAGGGGTTCAGCTCGCGAGCGCGCCGGGCCACATCCCAACCGGTGACCCGGCCAGTCAAGCGAACGTCAGTCACAACCGCGGCGAAAATCTCATCTGGATCGTCAAGCACCTTGAACGCTTCCTCGGCACTGGCGGCGAATTGCGTGCTGTAGCCGCCATCTTCGAGCGCGGCCTCGAGCGTGACGCGGATCATCGGCTCGTCGTCGACGACCAGCAGCTTGAGCGTTTGCATTTTGGCGACCCGCCTCGACCGGATTGTCGACACGTCGACAATCCGGCAGGACCTTTATTGTTCCGGACAGCAGGCGCCTCCGAGAGCCCGGGGTTCCGCCTCACTCGCGCGCGCCCGGGCCTGCACTCGCCTTATCCAGCCGGCCCCACGGAAGGCGCGGCGGGCTTAGAGGGTGCGTCGGCGGACCACCGCGTGAAAGATGAACAGCACGATGACGGCGCCCACGGCGGCGACAAAGATGCTGTAGAGGTTGATGCCGGTGACGCCGGAATGGCCCAGCATGTTGAAGACGAAGCCGCCGACGATCGCGCCAATGACACCGAGCACGATGTCCATGATGAGGCCTTCGCCGCCCCGGTTGACGATCATGCTTCCGATCCAGCCGGCGACGAGGCCGACCACGAGCCAGGCGATTATGGACATCTGGATGTTCCTTCATTCCTGGCGGCGCTGTACTGCGCCGCTCGGTATGATTAATCGCCGAGACCGCTCGCGGTTCCGACCGCGCACTCGATGCGGCTCAAACGCGCCCGCGGCGCCGGACGGCTTGCGCGAGGCGCCGCGCAGGCGGGCCCCCTAAGAAGATGAACAGGCCCGATCCGACAATCGCTCCAATCAGCCAATAGAGATCCACGACGCTCTGCTCCATCCGTTCCCCGGCGACGCCGCCGCCCGATAAGCACGTTCGGCGGCGCCTGCCATGAGACCTTTTGCCCCGGTCAC
>DATGKF010000143.1:0-6957 GCA_035294785.1 Caulobacteraceae bacterium
GATGAACCGCATCGGCGGCAAGTCGAACACCGGCGAGGGCGGCGAAGAGGCCGAGCGCTACAAGCCGCTGCCCAACGGCGACTCGAAGCGCTCGGCGATCAAGCAGGTCGCTTCGGGCCGCTTCGGGGTGACCGCCGAGTACCTGGTCAACGCCGACGACATCCAGATCAAGATGGCCCAGGGCGCCAAGCCCGGCGAGGGCGGCCAGCTGGCCGGCTACAAGATCGACAAGACCATCGCCAGCGTGCGCCACTCGACGCCGGGCGTCGGCCTCATCTCGCCGCCGCCGCACCACGACATCTACTCGATCGAGGATCTGGCTCAGCTGATCCACGACCTGAAGAACGTGAACCCCAAGGCGCGCATCTCGGTGAAGCTGGTCTCCGAGGTGGGTGTGGGCACCGTGGCCGCCGGCGTCTCGAAGTGTCGCGCCGACCACGTGACCATTTCCGGCTACGAGGGCGGGACGGGCGCCTCGCCGCTCACCTCGCTCACCCACGCCGGCTCGCCCTGGGAAATCGGGCTCGCCGAGACCCAGCAGACGCTGATCCGCAACGGCCTGCGCGGTCGCATCGCCGTTCAGGCGGACGGCGGCATCCGCACGGGCCGCGACGTGGCCGTCGCCGCCCTGCTCGGCGCCGACGAGTTCGGGTTCGCGACCGCGCCGCTGATCGCCGTCGGCTGCATCATGATGCGCAAGTGCCACCTGAACACCTGCCCGGTGGGGGTGGCGACGCAGGACCCGGTGCTGCGCGCCCGCTTCACCGGCCAGCCGGAGCACGTGATCAACTACTTCTTCTTCGTCGCCGAAGAGCTGCGCGCGATCATGGCCGAGATGGGCTTTCGCACGCTGAACGAGATGATCGGGCGGGTCGACCGGCTCGATGTCGCCCCCGCCGTCGACCACTGGAAGGCCAAGGGCATCGACCTCTCGCGGCTGCTCTATCAGGCGCCCGTCGACGTGTCGGTGGCGCGCTGGAACTCGGAGAAGCAGAACCACGGCCTCGACGCGGCGCTGGATCACCAGATCATCGCCGCCGCGCGAGCCGCGCTGGACGAGCGTCAGCCGGTCCGCCTCGAGCTGCCCATCCGCAACACCAACCGCACGGTCGGCGCGATGCTGTCCGGCGAGATCGCTCGTCGCTGCGACCACGCGGGCCTGCCCGACGACACCATTTCGGTGCGTTTCAGCGGGGTCGCGGGGCAGAGCTTCGGCGCCTTCCTCGCCCATGGCGTGACGCTCGACCTCGTTGGCGGCGCGAACGACTACGTCGGCAAGGGCCTCTCCGGCGGCCGCGTGATCGTCCGCCAGTCGCCGGAATCGAAGCTCGATCCGACCGAGAACATCATCGTCGGCAACACGGTGCTCTACGGCGCGATCGCCGGCGAGGCCTACTTCCAGGGCGTGGCGGGCGAGCGGTTCGCGGTGCGCAACTCCGGCGCCGTCGCGGTGGTCGAAGGCGTCGGCGACCACGGCTGCGAGTACATGACCGGCGGGGTGGTCGCGGTGCTCGGCCGCACCGGGCGCAACTTCGCCGCCGGCATGTCGGGCGGCGTCGCCTATGTCTACGACCCCGACGGCCGCTTCGGCACGCTCTGCAACCTCGCCATGGTCGACCTGGAGAAGCTCGCGCCCTCCGCCTCCAACGCCGACGGCGAGGCGCCGATGCGCCCCCGCCAGCGGTCGATCGATGTGCACGACAGCGGCATGGGCGACATGCTGCGCCACGACGAGGAGCGGCTGCGCATCCTGATCGAGCGGCACCTGCTGCACACCGGCAGCGCCCGGGCGCGAATGCTCCTGGAGCACTGGGACAAGGCGCTCGGCCACTTCGTCAAGGTGATGCCGAAAGACTACCGGCGCGCGCTCGCCGACCTCGAGGCCGAGCGGCGGTCCGCCAAGACCGTCGCCGCCGAATAGCCCCTCGCACCGGAGACGATACGATGGGCAAGCCGACCGGCTTCCTCGAGATCGAGCGCCACGACCGCGGCTACGAAAAGCCGGCGAAGCGCTTGAAGACGTGGGCGGAGTTCGTGCATCCCCTGCCGCCGGCCGAGGTCGCCGAGCAGGCGGCCCGCTGCATGGATTGCGGCATCCCGTTCTGCCACGCCGGCCAGGACGGGACGACGCGCGGCTGTCCGGTCAACAACCAGATCCCCGACTGGAACAACCTCGTCTATCGCGGCCAGTGGCGGGCGGCGCTGGAGAACCTCCACTCCACCAACAACTTCCCCGAGTTCACCGGCCGCATCTGTCCGGCGCCGTGCGAGGCGTCGTGCACGCTGAACATCGACGACAACCCGGTCACCATCAAAACCATCGAGTGCGAGATCGTCGACCGCGGCTGGCGCGAAGGCTGGATCGAGCCGCAGCCGCCCGCCGAGACCACCGGGCGGCGCGTGGCGGTGGTGGGCTCGGGCCCATCGGGCCTCGCCTGCAGCCAGCAGCTGGCCCGCGCCGGCCACGCGGTGACGCTGTTCGAAAAGAACGACCGGATCGGCGGCCTGCTCCGCTACGGCATCCCCGACTTCAAGATGGAGAAGCACCACATCGACCGCCGCATGGCGCAGATGGCCGCCGAGGGCGTTGAGTTCCGTCCGGGCGTCAATGTCGGCGTCGATACGCCAGTCGAAGCGCTGATGGCCGAGTACGACGCGGTGGTGCTGTCCGGCGGCGCCGAGTGGCCGCGCGATCTCGACCTGCCGCCGCACAACCTCGGCGGCATCCACTTCGCCATGGATTTCCTCACCCAGCAGAACAAGCGCGGCGCCGGCGACGACGAGAGCGTCGCCGCGCCCGCGGGGGCCATCTCGGCGAAGGGCAAGCACGTCATCGTCATCGGCGGCGGCGACACAGGCTCCGACTGCATCGGCACCTCGAACCGCCAGGGCGCGGCGTCCGTGACCTCGCTCGAGATCATGCCCAAGCCGCCGGAGCACGAGAACAAGGCGCTGACCTGGCCCGACTGGCCGCTGAAGCTGCGGACCACCTCTTCGCACGAGGAGGGCGTCGAACGCGACTGGGCGGTGGTCACCAAGCGGGCGATCGGCGAGAACGGCGTCCTGGAAGCGATCGAGTGCGTGCGCGTCGATTGGGCCGCGGGCGACGATGGCCGCCTGCGCATGGTCGAGGTTCCAGGCAGCGAATTCCGGCTCCGCGCCGACCTCGTGCTGCTGGCCATGGGCTTCCTCGGGCCCCACCGCGGGCCGCTGCTGGAGCAGGCCGCCGTCGAGCTCGATCCGCGCGGCAACGTCAAGGCGACGGTCGTCGACTACAAGACGACGACGCCGAAGGTCTTCGCCTGCGGCGACATGCGCCGCGGCCAGTCCCTGGTCGTCTGGGCCATCCGCGAAGGCCGCCAATGCGCCCGCTCGGTGGACGCGTTCCTGATGGGGGCGAGCCGCTTGCCGCGCTAGCAGCGATCCCGCCCTGGCGGGCAGAGATCAGGCGTCACCCCAACCGCTTCGGGTTGAACAACGACTCCGGCGCCTCCCGCTCCACGATGCGCATCCATACCGGCTCGCCCGCCAGCCACGCCACCAGCCGCTCGCGCGCGTGCGGCGCGCCGGCGCGGATGGCGTCGGCGGCGGCGGCGAGTTCGAGGTCGGCGGCGCGGAGCGCGGCGCGGGCGTCGGCGCTTTGCGGCGCATCGTAGCGTTCGTCGATGAGGCCGAGCGGGGTGCGGGCGGCCTCAGTGAGGAAGGCGGCGGTCGGCGCGTCCTTGCGGTCGAGCGCGGCGATGGCGGCGGCGACGGCGCGGCGGGCGTTGGCCGCGTAGGTCGCCGGCGTCAGCGGCTCGCGGGCGGCGGCCGGGCAGGCGGCCGGGGAGAGGGCGCGGACGTAGGTCGCGACGCCGCTCAGCACCGCCGGCGTCGGCTCGGCGCCCTCGAACTCCTCGCGCACGATGCCGTGGATGAAGTGCTCCAGCGCGCCGTCGCTCGGCGCCTGCGAGATCTTCAGAGCCGCACGCGGGCCGCTGAGGTCGGGGATGGGCTTGGGATTGTCGATTCCGTCGTCGCGATGGGCGGAGAAGAGCGCGCTGGTCACGTCGGCGGTCCCCGGCGCGCCGGAGAGGCCGGGGAAGTCGAACTCCGGGTTGTTCCGCCCATTGCGGTGGCAGTTGTCGCAGGCGACGCCCGCCCGCGCCGCCTGGCCGCCGAGCAGCAGCGGCGAGCGAAACGCGGCGCGGCCGACTTCGATGGCGTACGCCTCGTCGGCCGAGCGGGCGGGGCGCAGGCACTCCGTCGGCTGGGTGGTGAGCGCGCGCACGCGGTCGGCGCCGGGGGCGAGCCAGCGGGCGAGGTGGATGGCGCTGAGGTCCGGCCCGGCGGCCGCGGCCAGTCCGACGGCGGCGACGGCGGTCGCGGCTAGGACTGCGGCCCCTTGTCGATCCAACGGCGCAGGTCCTCCGTCTCGACGCACCCGAAGCTGCATACGGTCTCGAGCTTGGCCAGCATGCGCCGGGCGCCGGCGATGTCGCCGCGCTCCACCATCAGTTCGCCGTAGTACTCGGTCGCGCCGACGTGGTTCGGATTGATGGCCAGCGCCTGACGGTAATAGGCCTCGGCTTTGTCGTACTGGTGCAGCTTGCGATAGGTGTAGCCGGTGTAGGTGAGGACGTCCGGGTGCGGCCCGAAAAGCTTCAGCGCCGCGTTCAGCTGCACCAGCGCGTCCTGGTATTGGCCTTTGTTGATCAGCCGCACGGCCTGGACGTAGGTCGCGTCGCCGCGCTCCGGATCGACCAGCAGCAGGCTGGGCGGGCGAAGGTCGTTGGCCGCCGTCTTCGGGGAGAGCGCCGCCTGGACCGTGGCGATAGCGGCGTTGAGGTCGGCCGACTGCGGGCAGGTGGTCCCGCACGCCTGCGCGGCCTGCTGCAGAATGGAAAGCTGCGCCTTGGCGGCGTCCGCCTGATTTTCCTTCGCCAGCGTGATCGCCAGTTCGCGGCGAGCGCCGATCTGCTTGCCGTCGATCTTGAGCGCCCGCTCGTAGGCGCGCTGGGCGCCCTTCAAGTCGCCGTGGCCGGCTTTGGCGAGGCCGAGCCCGAACCAGGTGTCGTAGTCGTTCGCATCGACCGTGATGACGTTGTTGAAGTGGGTCTCGGCGTCGCGGAACTTGCCCGCCTGCAACGCGGCCATGCCGGCCTGGTATTCGCTCGCCGGGTCGTAGGCCGGCTGGCTGGGCGAGCCCATCACCGAGGGTCCGCTCGGGGGCGCCGTCATGCCGCCCATGCCGCCGCCGGAGGCCAGCGCGGCGGCCGGCAAGGCGGCCGTAAACAGGGTCGCGGCGAACAAAGTCGCCTTCAGGTTGCGCGGCATCGGGTTGGTCCTCCTCCCAGTCTTATCGCGAGACAGACTATCCCACGAAGACCGGCCGAAGTCACCCTGCGGAACCCTGGGCGCGCGGCAGCGAGGGCGGCGCCTCGGCGGGCTGTGGGCGCTCGGCGACCCAGTGCGCGCGATCGCTTTCCAGTTGGCGTCGCCAGCGCACCTGCAACATGCCGCGCCGCTCCGGATAGCGTTCGTCGACGAAGTCGAACGCAACGACGCGATCGGTGCGGAAGTGGCGGAAATCGCGGCGCAATTCGCACCAGGCGATGATCAGACGCACCGCCTCGTAGTAGCCGATGGCGATCGGCCAGATCACCCGATCGGTCTCGCGCTCGTTTTCGTCGCGATAGCGCAGGCGCACCTTGCGCCCGGCGTGGATCCAGGCGCGCAACCGGGCGACGTCGATGGCGTCTTTGGCCGCCGGTCGGCTGCCGGAGGCGCTCACCGTGGCGTCGAGCAGATAGGGCTGCAGATGGTCGGGGATGACCGCGCCGATCTTGGCGATCAGGTCGCGCGCCGCGGTCGCCAGCGCCGCGTCGCCGCGGCCGGACACCCACTGGGCGCCGAGCACCGCAGCCTCGATCTCGTCGGGCGTGAGCATCAGCGGCGGCATGTCGAAGCCGCGGTCCAGCACATAGCCCATGCCCGCCTCGCCGCGGATCGGCACGCGCTGGGCGACCAGCTCGGCCATGTCGCGATAGACGGTGCGCAGCGAGGTGCCGAGCTCGTCGGCGACCGCGCTGGCCGTCACCGGCCTCGAGGCGCGGCGCAGAATCTGGATGATCTGAAAAAGCCGTTCGGTCCGCCGCACGCGTCGTTCCCCTCGTCGCCGCTGTGTCAGCATGGTGGCAGGAGGCGGCCGTTAGGGAAAGCGTAGATTTCGTGACGCCGCGATCACCTGGGCTGGCCACGGCCGGCGAATTTTGCTTCACGACGGCGATGGAACGAGGACTGAACGCGACGCGCGAGGCGAATTTCGCCGACTGGTACCAGGCCGTGGTGCGCGAGGCCGACCTGGCCGAGACCAGCCCGGTGCGCGGCGCCATGGTGATCAAGCCCTGGGGCTACGGCATCTGGGAGCTGATCCAGGGCGAGCTCGACCGGCGGATCAAGGCCGCCGGCCACCAGAACTGCTACTTCCCGCTGTTCATCCCTTTGAGCTTCTTCGCCAAGGAAGCCAGCCACGTCGAAGGCTTCGCCAAGGAGATGGCGGTGGTCACCCACCACCGGCTGAAGAATATCGACGGCAAGCTGGAGGTCGATCCGGAGGCCAGGCTCGACGAACCGCTGATCGTCCGGCCCACCTCCGAGACCATCATCGGCGACGCGTTCTCGCGCTGGATCCGTTCGCACCGCGACCTACCCATGCTGATCAATCAATGGGCCAATGTGGTACGCTGGGAAATGCGTACCCGCCTGTTTCTGCGCACCACCGAGTTCCTGTGGCAGGAAGGCCATACCGCACATGCTACCCGGGAGGAGGCAGAAAAAGAAACTATTCAAATGCTGGAAGTGTATGCTGAATTTGCTGAAAAAGTACTCGCGCTGCCGGTGCTGAAAGGAATAAAAACAGCTAATGAAAGATTTGCCGGGGCAATAGAAACCTACTGCATAGAAGCCCTGATGCAG
>DATGKF010000144.1:0-30741 GCA_035294785.1 Caulobacteraceae bacterium
GACGCACTGAAGGAGTGGGACGTGCGCGGCGATCCGAGCGAGGCGGTCCAGACCTTCTACCGGGCCGCGCCGGGCGGCGTGCCGACGCAGATCGCCTTCAGCCAGGAGCGCCGCTTCGACGACCTCGACCTCGACCGCGCCAGCGGCTGCATCCGCGACGCCGAGCACGCCTTCAGCAAGGACGGGGGGCTCGCCGTCCTCTATGGCGACCTGGCCGAAGACGGCTCCATCGTGAAGACCGCCGGCGTCGATGCGGCGATCCTGAAATTCGCTGGCCCCGCCAAGGTGTTCGAAAGCCAGGACGACGCGGTCTCCGGCATCCTCGGCAACCGCGTGAAGGCGGGCGACGTGGTCGTCATCCGCTACGAAGGGCCGAAGGGCGGGCCAGGCATGCAGGAGATGCTCTACCCGACCAGCTACATCAAATCGAAGGGGCTCGGGAAAGCCTGCGCCCTGGTCACCGACGGGCGCTTCTCCGGCGGGACGTCCGGCCTTTCCATCGGCCATGTGTCGCCGGAAGCGGCGGAAGGCGGGCTGATCGCGCTGGTCCAGGACGGCGATGCGATCGAGATCGACATCCCCGCCCGCTCGATTCGCCTGGCCGTGCCGGCCGTCGAGATCGCCCGTCGCCGCGCCGCCGAGGAAGCCCGCGGCGACGCGGCCTACACCCCGCACGGCGAGCGCCCGCGCAAGGTCTCGCAGGCGCTGCACGCCTACGCCGCCCTTACCACCAGCGCCGCGCGCGGCGCCGTCCGCGACGTCGGCCAGCTCCGCCGCGCGGTCGTCGGCGCCAAGACACGCGAGCCGGCCGAGTAGTCAGCCCTGGCGGCTGCCATAGTGGACGACCTCGACGCGTTCCAGCGTGACGAGGCCAAGGTCGGGCGCACTCTCCAGGGTCGCCAGAAAGGCGCGCAGCGGCGCCTCCTCGTCGACGATTTCGATCACCAGCGGCAGCTTGGCGGAAAGGTCGAGGATCTTGGCGGTGTGGATGCGCGCATGCGCGCCGTAGCCCATCGGCCCGCGGAGCACCGTCGCGCCGGCCAGCTTGGCGTCCCGGGCGCGCATGACGATGTCCTCGTAGAGAGGGCGGTGGCCGCTCATCTTGCCTTCCTCGGTGTAGATGCGCAGCAGCATGGCCGGTCCGGGCGGCGGCATGGCGTCTTAGCCTCTTGCGTGCATGGCCGCCGCGGCGACCGCGCCCAGCCAGACGAAGACGAGACATAGCACGACCGACAGCACCACGTTCAGGCCGGCGCGGAGGAACTCGCCGTCCTGGGCCAGCGTCAGCGTCTGCAGGCTGAAGGAGGAGAAGGTGGTGTAGCCGCCGCAGAGGCCGACGGCGACGAACTGCCGGACGTCGGCCGGGACCAGGTAGCGTCCGTCGGGGCCCGTGGCTGCGGCGAAGACGCCGATCACGAACGATCCGGTGACGTTCACCGCCAGCGTGCCCCACGGAAACCCCTCGCCGACGCGCGTCGCAATGAAGCTGGAGAGGCCGAAGCGGGCGACGCTGCCCAGCGCCCCGCCGAGCGCGATCCAGAGATAGGTGACCACAACGGGCTCCTCCGCCCGCCGGTTGTCCGCCGAGTCCCGCCCAAGCGCGAGTCCGCGTCAGGCGGGGATGGTTGCCTCGCAGCCTTTGCCCCGTCTTGGTCGTTACGCTGGTCGAAACGTCGCGATGCGAGGCCGCAGCGTGGGCGATCGGCGCAGAGGATTTGAGCTTGGCCGCTGGGCGGAGGCGTTCGCCTTCGGCCTTGCGATCGGCGCCGGGCTGGCGGCCGCCGATCCGGCGCTTCGGGCCGCGCGGGACGCGGCGCACGCCGAGGCGCTCGCCAACGGGAGCGCGCGGCTCAGCCGGCTCAAGCTGCGCAAGTGGCGTGAAATCATCGCCCGGGCCGCGCGAGAGTTCGGCCGCGACCGCATCCCGTCCGTCGCCGCCAGCGCTACCTTCTACCTCCTCCTGGCGCTGTTCCCCGCCCTCAGCGCATTCGTCTCGCGGACTGGTCGGCGACGTGCGGGCTGCGGAGCACACCGTGGCGGCCATGGCGAGCGTGCTGCCCGGCGGCGCGATCAGCGTCCTCACCGACCAGCTCGAACGGCTTGCGCGCGCCGACCATGGCGCGCTTGGCCTGGCTTTCGCCGTCAGCGTCGCGATCTCCGTGTGGAGCTCCAACGCCGGCGTCAAGGCGCTGATCGATGGCCTGAACGTGGCCTACGAGACGCCGGAGCGGCGCAGCTTCGTCCGCCTCACGCGGCTTTCGCTGGCGTTCACGATCGCCGGCATCGTGTTGGCCGTGGCGACGACCACGCTGCTCGCCGCGGCCCCAGCGACACTGGCCCGGCTCGGCGTCAGCGGCGCGCCGGCGCTTAGCCTGCTCCGCTGGCCGCTGCTGTTCGCAGCCGCCACTGCGGTGATCTCGGCGCTCTATCGCTTGGGCCCCTCGCGACCGGCGGCGCACTGGCGTTGGATCACGCCCGGCGGGGCGCTGGCGGCCGCGGCATGGCTGGCGATGTCGGCGGCCTTCTCCTGGTACGTGGCCGCCTTCGGCCACTATGACCGCACCTACGGCTCCCTGGGCGCGATCGTCGGCTTCCTCACTTGGATCTGGCTGTCGGTGATGGTCGTCCTCTTCGGCGCGGAGCTGAACAGCGAGATCGAGCGCGCCGCATGAGCGGGCGGGTCGGCGCCCTCGCATGGGAACTCTCGATAGGCCCGCCCCGCGGCCATGGGCGAGCCAGCGGCCGGCTCTCCTTCTGACGCTGTAAAGCGTTGATTGACGTGGAGGCGCCCACGGCACGACAACCGCTGCCTATTCGGAGGGCGTCATGGGGGAAGCGAAAATCGGCCGCACGGTCCCGGAGTCCACGCCCTATTGGCCGGAGCCGGCGCGCGCGGCCAAAGGCGCGCCCAACATCCTGATCGTGCTCTTCGACGACGTCGGCTTCTCCGACTTCGGCTGCTATGGCTCGCCGATCGAAACCCCGACCATCGACGCGCTGGCCGCCGGCGGGCTGCGCTACACGGGCTTCCACACCACGGCCATGTGCTCGACGACCCGGGCGGCGCTGCTCACCGGGCGCAACCACCATTCGGTCGGCGTCGGCTGCCTGGCCAACTTCGACTCCGGCTATCCCGGCTACCGCGGCAAGATCGCCCGCGAAGCCGGCACGCTCGCCGAGATGCTGCACGGCGGCGGCTATCGCACCTACATGGTCGGCAAGTGGCACGTGACGTCGCTCACCGAGACCGGCCCGACAGGTCCGTTCGACGGCTGGCCGCTGGGACGCGGTTTCGACCGTTTCTATGGCTTCATGGACGCCGAAACCGACCAGTACGCGCCGGAACTGGTGCGCGACAACACGCCCATCGAGGCGCCGGGAACCTACGCAAGCGGCTACCACCTCACCGAGGACCTGACCGACCAGGCGATCCGTTTCATCGCCGACCACACCGCCGATGCGCCGAACACGCCGTGGCTGACCTGGCTCGCTTACGGCGCCTGCCACGCGCCGCACCAGGCCCCGCGCAACCTGATCCTGAAGTACGACGCCATCTTCCAGGACGGCTGGGACGTCGAGCGCGACCGGCGCCTGGAGCGGCAGAAGGCGATGGGAATCGTCCCGCCCTCGACCCGCCTCCCGCCGCGCAACGACTTCGTCCGTCCGTGGTCGGAGCATAGCGAGGACGAGCGGCGGCTGTTCGCCCGCCTCGCCGGGGCCTATGCGGCGATGCTCGACCACGCCGATCAGAGCCTGGCTCGACTGATCGGCTTCCTCGACGCCGCGCAGCTGCGCGACGACACGCTGATCCTTGTGATGAGCGACAACGGCGCCAGCCAGGAGGGCGGGCCGTTCGGCATGGTCAACGCCATGGGCCCCTACAACGGCAAGCCGGAGCCGGTTGCCGAGAAGGTCGCGCGCATCGACGACATCGGCGGGCCGGACACCCATTCGAACTTCCCCTGGGGCTGGGCGATGGCGGCCAACACGCCGCTCAAGCGCTACAAGCAGAACACCCACGGCGGCGGCGTCCGCGATCCGCTGGTGGTGAACTGGCCCGGCCGGATCCGGGACGAGGGCGGCCTTCTCCACGCCTTTCGCCATGTCTGCGACGTGACGCCGACGTTGCTCGAGATCGCCGGCGTGGCGCCGCCGGCCAGAATCGCCGGCGTGGCGCAGCGGCCGCTGGAGGGGGTTTCGTTCGCGGCCACGCTCGAGGGCCAGGACTCGCCGCGCGGCCAGCCGCAGTACTTCGAGATGTTTGGCCACCGCGGTCTTTGGAAGGATGGCTGGAAGGCGGTCGCCTACCACACGCCGGGCGCGCCCTTCGACGACGACGTCTGGGAACTCTATCACCTCGACGCCGACTTCTCGGAGATCGAGGATCTGGCCGCCGCCGAGCCGGACCGGCTGAAAGCGCTGATCGCCGAGTGGTGGGCGGAAGCCGAGCGCTGCCAGGTGCTGCCGCTGGACGACCGATTCGGGCCGCGCTTCGCCGAGAACGCCGCCCGCTTCCACGGAGCGCGCACGCGCTTCGTCTTCCACGCCGGCATGGGCCACCTGCCGACCGACGTCGCGCCGGACGTGAGGAGCCGCCACTTTGTCATCGAGGCGCACGCGCGGCTCGGCGCCGGCGACGAAGGCGTTCTGCTTGCGCACGGAGACGCCACCTGCGGCTACAGCCTGTTCGTCCGCGACGGCCGGCTGGTCTACGACATGAACGTCGGCGGGCGGCACGCGACGACGGTCAGCGATCGGCAGATCCCGGCAGGCGCCAGGCAGCTGGGCGTGGCGGTCCGGAACGCCGGTGATCGAAGGATCATCCGTCTACTGATCGACGGCAAGGCGGCCGGCTCTGGCGAGACGCCGCTTGGCTTCCACAATTTCATCTCCTGGTCCGGGCTCGATATTGGACGCGATCGCGGCAGCCCGGTCGCCGACTACGCCGCGCCGTTCGCCTTCAGCGGCCGACTTGAGAAGGTGGTCGTGACGATGGACGCCGGGCAGGCGCTCGACGGCGACGGGATCGGCGCGGCGGAAATGGCGCGGCAGTGAGGGAGACCGGCAAGTGAAGATCGACGGACGCTGCCACTGCGGCTTCATCACCTTCGAGGCCGAGGCCGATCCGGCCCGCACCGGGATGTGCAACTGCACCGACTGTCAAATGCTGACCGGCGGCGCTTTCAGGGTCACGATCCCTTCCACGCCTGGCTCGTTCCGCCTTTTGTCCGGCGAGCCCACGCACTACGAGAAGACCGCCGACAGCGGGACCAGGCGGATACACGCATTCTGCCCACGCTGCGGCTCGCCGATCTACGCGACCGGCCTCGGCGACGACCCCAAGCCTTACAGCCTGCGCTTCGGCACGGTGCGGCAGCGCGAGCACTTCAAGCCGCGCGTCCAGACCTGGACGCGCTCGAAAGCCGCCTGGGTCGACCACATCGCCGACATCCCCGGACATGAGAAGGGAGCGCACTAGCCAGGGGCAATCTGCGCCGGGGCGAACGCCGCCGAGCGGGTGGCGGGCGGCGCTAAGGACTTCCCTGAGCGGCGCCTGCGCCGTGCTCTAATCGCCATCAGTCCGCGGCGTACGATGTGAAGTGTTCCTGTTTGGCGAGAGTCCGCTCTCGCCGGCGCAGGTCGTTGTTGTTGTTATTGTTATTGTTGTTGTTTCCTGCGTTTCAGGAACACTTCACATCGAACGCTGCGGGCGCTCGGCCCGGCGGCGATGCACCCGCGCGCGCCAGGCTAGGCCACGATGGCGACGATCCCTACGCACTCGCCCGCCTGGAGCACGCGATCGACGCTCTTGCGACTCGGCCCCGGCAGCGCCGCGTAAGACTCCCGCAGCCATTGCAGGCACTTGGCCTGGTAGGGGAAAGGCGGCTGGCGCCAGGGTCTCCCGTCGACGGTCGCCGCCACCTCGGCCGCGCCGGTCGCAACAGCCCTGGCGTTGGCCAGCATCACCGGCTGATAGGTGCGGCCGATCTCCGCGAGCAGCGTCCTCAGCGTCTCGGGGAGGTGGTCCACGGTCGTCCATCCGTCATCGGACGGTTCGAAGCCCGACAGATCCTCCATCAGCCCGACCCACGCATAGACGCGCGGCGCGAGCTCCAGCGTCAGCGCGGCCGGCGTTGGATCGAACAGCGCGAGTTGGGTCATCTGGCCGAAGACGGCGAAGTCGCAAGACGAAGGCCGCTGGCCCAGCAGGAATGGGTGGCGCGTCAGGTGCGCCTCGAAGGCGGCGAGGAAGCGCTGATAGCTGGCCTCGATGACCGGGCCGGTGGTCGGGTTCGATCCGACGACGTAGAGCCGGCTGATCTGCCGCTCACCGATCATCGAAGCCCGCTCCGCCAGCGCCTCGTCCGGGATGCTGTAGTGGCGCCACAGCGGAAGGATGTTCGAAGCCTTCTCGATGTCGGCCTCGTAGGCCCAGCGATAGTGGAACATCGCCTTCGTGAGCCACTCGTCCGCGTAGTCCTCGATCAGCGCGTTGATGAAGGCGAGCGCCGGGTCCGGCGGAATGATCGCGCGGCCCGCCCGCTCGCCCTCCAGCCGCCGGATGATCGGCGAGGAGTCCACCACGGCGGCCAGCGCCCCGTCCGCGCCCGGAAGATAGAAGGTCGGCAACAGCGACACCCTCGGCGGCGGCATCCCGGCCCTTGCCGCGTCGTTCGACGACATGAAGCGGTAGGCGATGCGGCGGTAGCGGAGCACCGCCAGCATCTTGCGGGTATAGGGCGAACCGGGCGCGCCCATCAGCGCGATCGCGTCACTTTCACTCATGGGCGGCTCCTTGCGCGGCGGCATGCCGAACTCTATCGGCAACCCCGGCCACAAGACACGGTCCTTGGGGGGACGCCGGATGACGCTAGCCTACGATCTCTTCTGGTCGTTTCGTTCGCCCTACTCCTACCTGATCGTCCACAAGCTGGTGGCGCTGGAGCGCGACTTCGACGTCAAGGGGACCATCCGCCCCGTCTATCCGCTGGCGGTGCGCACGCCCGAGTTCTTCGATGGCCGCGACCCGCTCTGGTACTCTTACCTGCAGCTCGACATCCGCCGCGAGGCCGAGTTCCTGGGCGTTCCGATCCGCTGGCCGCGGCCCGATCCGGTGCAGATCGACCCCGCCACGCGCAAGTACCCGAAGGAACAGCCGTACATCCATCGGCTGACCCGGCTCGGCGTGGCCGCCGCCGAGCGCGGGCGCGGCCTTGCATACCTCGACGAAGTCAGCCGCGTGATCTGGAGCGGCGAGGTCGACAACTGGCACGAGGGCGATCACCTGGCCAAGGCCGCCGAGCGCGCCGGCCTCGATCCCGCCGACCTCGACGCCCAGGTCGCGGCCGAGGGTCTGCGCCTGCAGGCGGTGATCGAGGAGAGTCAGGTCGCCCAGCGCGCCGCCGGGCACTACGGCGTGCCGATGATCGCCTTCGGCGGCGAGCCCTTCTTCGGCCAGGACCGCTTCGACCAGTTCAAATGGCGGCTGGAGCAACAGGGGCTGAAGAAGCTGGGCTGAGTCCTGGCTCAACGAGAACCGCGAGCGCGGGCAGAGAACAGAACTTCTGGGCGGCTCCCGTTTGCGATGATCATGTAGGAGAACCAGTCCTGGGAGCTGTCCTGCGTGAAGCGGTGGTCGCCGGCCAGGGTCATTTCGTCGTTGAAACCGGTCGCGTCAGCCGTCGCCTTGTAGAAGCTGTCAATCTGCGCCGGTGTTGCCTGAACCGTGTAGGTTGCGTCCCAGTCGGTCAAACCAAGGATTCCGCTCGTTTCGCTCTTGCGGACAACGGCGCCGGGATAGAGCTTGCCCCATGTCGGCATCCCGTCCGTCGTGGGCTCCGGATCGAGCGGCGGCGGCGCGTCGGCGACGCGCGGGTCGTACACGAAATTGGGCATCGCAACATCGAGCGTCGTTTGCGCCGTGAAGATGGCGAGCACGAGCGCGGGGGCGTAGAGCCGCCTGCGCACCCCAAAGTACATCGCCGCGCCGGCGGCGAACTGGACAGGGATCATCCATGCCAACACGTAGGGCGAGCCGTGATAGAACAGGACGAGCATGGCGATGACCGTCGCCGTGAATATCCCTAGGGCGCGCAATGGCCGCTGCGCATGGCGGACGAACGAGTACCGCGCGAGACCTGGCACGACTTCGAGCCCGCCAAAGACAAGGGCTGGGGTGACGAACGCGTACACGCTGGCCGGCCAGCCGGCTGCGGTCGCCACGGATGCGAAGAGTAGGTACGCGACGAGCATCAGCGGCACAGACAGCAGCGCCTGCCGCGCGAGGAACAGCAAAACGGCCGGAATGCCCGGGTTTTCGGCCCGCGGAATCCATAGCAAGAGCCCATCGAGGAACTTGAGGAGCCTGCTGCCCGGCTGTTTGCGCGCCGGGAGGTCGCCGGACCGCGGAGTCAGCGGGGACGGAGCCCCGGGGGGCACGCCGCCTCGCTGTCCGAAACTGCCGGCTTGTGCTGGTTGGACCATCCCCGACCCCCTTCGCCCGGCAAGCCCTTCCCACCTGTAAGTCATTGCCGTTAATCGAACCCCAACTCACCCGAAGTCTTGCCGACGGCTTCGATTCGGCGCCAATGGCGGCGCGATGGCTCAAGCGCAGCGGATCGAAGGCGCGCCGATCGCCGAGCGGCTGGTCGCCCGCGTGGCCGACGGCGTGGCGGCGCTGAAGCGCACGCGCGGGATCACGCCGGGCCTCGCCGTCGTCCTCGTGGGCGAAGACCCCGCCAGCCAGATCTACGTGAAGAGCAAGGGCGAGCGCTCCAAGGCCGCTGGCATGCACTCGGTCACCCGCATCCTGCCAGCGGAGACGACCGAGGACGAACTGCTCGCCGAGGTTGCGGCGCTGAACGCCGATCCGGCCATCCATGGGATCCTGGTGCAGTTCCCGACGCCGGCCCACATCGACCAGCTCACCGTCCAGGACGCCACGCACCCGGACAAGGACGTCGACGGCCTGAACGTGGTCAACATCGGCCGCCTCGCCGCCGGCCAGCGGGGTCTGTTCCCCTGCACGCCGCTCGGCGTGATGATCCTCCTGGAGGAGACTCTGGGCGTCCTGCGCGGCAAGCGCGCGGTGGTGATCGGCCGCTCGAACCTGGTCGGCAAGCCCATCGCCCAGCTTTTGCTGCGCGCCGATTGCACGGTCACGGTCTGCCATTCGAAGACGGCCGACCTGCCCCAGGTGACCCGCGAGGCCGATATCCTCGTCGCCGCCGCCGGCCAGCTCGAGATGGTGCGCGGCGACTGGATCAAACCCGGCGCGGCGGTGATCGACGTCGGCATCCACCACATCCTTTCGCGCATGCCAAAGGCGCGGGCGGCGGGCAAGATGGTGGTGGTCGGCGACGTGGCGCAAAGGGAGGCTGCCGAGGTGGCCGGCTGGATCACGCCGGTCCCGGGCGGCGTCGGACCGATGACGGTGGCCTGCCTCCTGTCCAACACGCTGACGGCGGCCCGCCGCGCGGCGGGACTGGAAGACTGACGCGCCGGCGCCTCTCGTAGACTCAATTTTAAGCGCGAGCCGCCATCCTCCGGTTGTCGAGGGTGGGTGTTGCAATGCCGAACGAGGACCGGGCACACGGTCGCCGCTTCTATACCGATGACGGGATCGATCCGGAGGACAGCCGGCCGATCCTGGAGCGGATCGCGCGCCTGGCGCAGCGCATGGCGCGCACGGCGGGCGCCCACGTCATCCTGACCGGCCGCCGCGGCGCCTGGCTCACCGGCGCCGGCATCGACACGCCAGGCCCCAATTCCCGCGCCGCCGCGCTCGCCCAGCTCGCCATCCAGACGCCCCAGGTTCTGTGGATCGAGGACCTCGGCGAGCAGGCGTGGAGCGACGCCTATCCGCTGGCGCCGGAAGAGACGAACCACCTGTTCTACGCCGCCGCGCCGATCACGCTGGCCGACGGCCGGCGCGTCGGGGCGCTCGCCATCCTTGATCCCTTGCCCCGCCCCATGGACTCAGACCTGGCCGAACGTCTGGTGGATCACGCCGCTTTCGTCGCCGACGAGTGGGAGCGCGGCAAGGCGGTCGCGGCGCTGGCCAAATCGAAGCAGCGCCTCAGTCTGGCGACCGCCATCGCCAACATCTCGGTCTGGGAGATGGACTATCGCGCCCGCGAGCTCGCCAACGACGGCGCGCGGGCCATCTCGGGCGAGACCTCGACCTACGCCTCGCTGGCCGCCGACATCTGGCAGGGGGTGCACCCCTCCGAACGCGAAACCGCGCAGGCGATGTGGGACGACCACGTCGAAACCGGCGCGCCCTATCGCCTGGTGCACCGGATGATGCGCCGCGACGGGCCGCACTACTGGGTCGAGTCCGCCTGCGAGGCGATCAAGGACGAGCGCGGCCGCGTCGTGCGCGTGATCGGCGTGGTGCGCAACATCGATGAGGAAAAGCGCGCCGAGCTGGCGCTGGCCAAGGCGCGCGACGAGGCCGAGGCGGCGAACCGGGCCAAGAGCCTCTTCCTCGCCACCATGAGCCACGAAATCCGCACGCCGCTGAACGGCGTCCTCGGCATGGCCCAGGCCATGGCCATGGACGAGCTCTCCGACGCGCAGCGCGAGCGGCTGAGCATCGTGCACCAGTCGGGCGAGGCGCTGCTCTCCATCCTCAACGACGTGCTCGACCTGGCCAAGATCGAGGCGGGCAAGCTGGAACTCGAGGAGATCGAATTCGATCTGGAGGACGTCGTCCGCGGCGCCCATCAGGCGTTCAGCGCCCAAGCGTCCGCCAAGGGTCTGGGCTTCGCGCTCGACACCAGGGGCGCGGCCGGCGTCTACCTGGGCGATCCGACGCGCCTGCGCCAGGTCATCTACAACCTCGTCTCCAACGCGCTGAAGTTCACCGACGCCGGCGAGATCTCGGTGACCGCCCGCTGGGCGTCGGAAACGCTCACCGTCGCCGTCGCCGATACCGGAGTGGGCATCCCCGCGGACCGCGTGCCGTTGCTGTTCGGGCGTTTTGCGCAGGCCGACGCCTCGACGACCCGGCGCTTCGGCGGCACCGGCCTTGGGCTGGCCATCTGCCGCGAGCTCGCGGTGGCGATGGGCGGATCGATCGAGGTCGAGAGCCAGCTCGGGCAAGGATCAGTCTTCACCCTCAGCCTGCCGCTCGAGCGTGTGGGCGAGGCGCGCGGGGCGACCGCGCTCTTGATGCCCTCGATGGACGAGGAGGCTGCGGTCTTCCGGCTCAAGGTGCTGGCGGCCGAGGACAACTCGGTGAACCAGCTGGTCCTGAAGACGCTGCTGAACCAGATCGGGGTGGAGCCGGTGATGGTCTCGAACGGCGAGGAGGCGGTCGCGGCCTGGGACGATGGGCCCTGGGACCTGATCCTTATGGACGTGCAGATGCCGGTCATGGACGGGCCGACCGCGGTCCGCCTGATCCGCGAACGCGAACAGATGCAAGGGCGGCCGCGCACGCCGATCATCGCCCTGACCGCCAACGTCATGGCCCACCAGCTGGTCGACTACGCCGCCGCCGGAATGGACGGCCACATCGCCAAGCCGATCGAGGCCGCCCGCCTCTACGAAGCGCTGGAAGCGGCTCTCGGCGAGAGCCCCGAAACGGCGGACGAGTTCGCGCTGGCCGACGACAAGGCGGCCGGAACTGGCGCAGGCCGCTAGCTCAGGTCGAAGTCCACCATCAGCTGCAGCGGCTTCTCGGCGCCGCCGACGGATGCGTAGGTCGCCCGCGCCGCCGCGTTGTCTTCGTCGGTCAGCACCCAGGCCTCGACGCAGCCGAGCGATTTTGCATGAGACAGGAGTTTGCCGAGGATCGCCTTGGCGAGGCCGCGGCGATGAAACGCTGGCGCGACGCCAACCTCGTTGATCCAGAGTTCGGGGATCGGTTTGTCTGGATGCACGTAGTGGACGGCCGATGCGAAGCCGACGACGCAGCCGTTCTCGATGGCGACACAGAGATGATGGCGAGGGTCGTCGAGGAACTCCGCGGCGAAGACGTCATTGATCGGGTCGTCGAAGACGCCCTCGGCCACATTGTCCAGAACGCCTCGGTCGGCGCTGGTCAGCAGCCGGATGTCAGCCACGCTATTTTCCCTGGAACTGCGCCGGACGCTTTTCGATGAAGGCGCGGACGCCCTCGGCGAAGTCGGCGCTGCGGCCGGCCTTGTTCTGGGTGTCGGCTTCGTTGGTCAGCTGCTCGGCGAAGTCGGTGTCGAGCGAGGTCCACATCAGGCGGCGGATCAGACTGAGCGACATGGGCCCTTTGGCCAGCTCTTCGGCCAGAGCCAGCGCGGTCGGCATCAGCTCGGCGTCGGGAACGCAGCGGTTGATCAGCCCCCACTCCAGCGCCTTCGCCGCCGGCAGGCGCTCGCCCAGCAGCGTCATCTCCATCGCCCGCGCCCGGCCGATCATGCGCGGCAAGAGGTACGTCGAGCCCCCATCGGGCACGAGGCCGATACGGCGGAAGGCCTGCAGGAAGTAGGCGCTCTCGCCGGCCACGATCATGTCGCCCATCAGCGCGATCGAGCAGCCGACGCCGGCGGCCGCGCCGTTCACCGCGGTGACGAACGGCACGGGCATGTCGCGGATGAAGGCCATCAGCGGGTTGTAGACCGTCTTCAGGGAGTCGCCGGCGGCGGCAGGCTGGCCGTTCGCCGGCCGCGGACCCACCGCGGTCAGGTTGGCGCCGGAGCAGAAGCCGCGCCCTTCGCCAGTCAGCACGATGGCGCGCGCCGGGCTGTCGCCCTCGACCGCGGCCTTGATGGCGCTGGTCAGGTCGGCGGCCATGTCGACGCCGGCGGCGTTCATGGTCGCGGGGTCGGACAGGGTCAGCACGGCGACGCCGCCGCGACGTTCGCTCTTCACCTTGCTGGCAGTCTCGGTTGCGGCGTCGGCCATCGCGCGCTCCTCCTCTTGTCGGTCAGGCAAGCGGCTTTAGGCCCGTGACCCGGCGTCAGTCACGCCTTTTTGGGATGCGTGGTCAGCCGGCCCCGGCGGCCACGCGCGGGCGGGCTTGGCGCTGGGCGACCCCGCCCGCCCGTTCGAGCCGCTCGACCAGCCGATGATGCTCGTCCCAGAGCGCCGCCGGCAGGCGCGCGCCGAAGGTTTCGTAGAAGGGCGGCACCAGATCGGCCTCTCGGAGCCAGTCGCCGGCGTCCACCTCGAACAGGGCGGCGAGCCGCTCGGGCGTAATGTCGAGGCCGTCTATGTCCAGCGACCCCTCGGCTGGCAATCGTCCGATCGGCGTCTCGCGCGCCCCGGCAACGCCTTCCAGCCGCTCGAAGATCCACTTGAGCACGCGGGCGTTCTCGCCGTAGCCCGGCCAGATGAACTTGCCGCGTTCGTCCTTGCGGAACCAGTTGACGAAATAGATGCGTGGCAGCTTGGCCGGGTCGCGGCCCTCGCCGACCCTGAGCCAGTGAGCGAAGTAGTCGCCCATGTTGTAGCCGCAGAAGGGCAGCATGGCGAACGGGTCGCGGCGAAGCTCGCCGACCTTGGTCTCCGCCGCCGCCGTGCCCTCGGAGGCCACGTTCGAGGCGAGGAAGACGCCGTGGCGCCAGTCGTAGGCCTCGGTAACCAGCGGCTGGGCGGTCGCCCGGCGCCCGCCGAAGAGGATGGCCGAAATCGGCACGCCCCTAGGATCCTCCCACTCGGAGGCGATGATCGGGCACTGGCCGGCGGGGGCGGTGAACCGGGCGTTCGGGTGGGCGGCGGGCTCTGCCGAAGCCGGCGTCCAGCTGCGGCCCTTCCAGTCGGTCAGGTGCGCGGGCGGCTCGGCCGTCAGCCCCTCCCACCAGACGTCGCCGTCGTCGGTCAGCGCCACGTTGGTGAAGATGGTGTTTTTGCCGAGCGCTGCGATGGCGTTCGGGTTGGTCGCCTCGCCCGTGCCGGGCGCGACGCCGAAGAAGCCGGCCTCGGGATTGATCGCGTAGAGACGGCCGTCGTCGCCGAAGCGCATCCAGGCGATGTCGTCGCCGATGGTCTCGGCCGTCCAGCCGGCCAGGCTGGGCTGCAGCATGGCGAGGTTGGTCTTGCCGCAGGCGCTGGGGAAGGCGGCGACGACGTAGCGGACGGCGCCTTCGGGCGACGTCAGCTTGAGGATCAGCATGTGCTCGGCCAGCCAGCCCTCGTCGCGCGCCATCACCGAGGCGATGCGCAGCGCGTAGCATTTCTTGCCCAGAAGGGCGTTGCCGCCATAGCCGGAACCGTAGGACCAGATCTCGCGGCTCTCAGGGAAGTGGACGATGTATTTGATCTCGTTGCACGGCCAGGGAACGTCGGCCTCGCCCGCCGCGAGCGGGGCGCCCACGCTGTGCACGGCGGGTACAAAAAAGCCGTCCTCGCCGAGTTGGTCGAGGGCGGCCTGGCCCATCCGGGTCATGATCCGCATGGATACGGCCACGTAAGCCGAGTCCGTGATCTCGACGCCGAGCGCGCTGATCTTCGAGCCCAGCGGGCCCATGCAGAAGGGGACCACATACATGGTCCGCCCGCGCATGGCGCCGTCGAAGAGGCCCTTCAGGTCCGCCCGCATTTCGGCTGGGTCGAGCCAATTGTTTGTCGGGCCGGCGTCCTCGGGCTTTTCCGAGCAGATGAACGTGCGGCTCTCGACGCGGGCGACGTCGCGCGGGTCCGAAGCGGCGTAGAAGGAGTTCGGACGTTTTCGCGGATCCAGGCGTTTGAGCGTGCCGGCGGCGACCAGTTCGGTGGTCAGCCGCTCCCACTCGGCGTCGCTGCCGTCGCACCAGACCACCCGGTCGGGCTTGGCGAGCGCCGCCATCTCACGGACCCACTCGATGAGACGCGCATGCCGGGTCGGGGGATTGTCCAAACCCGCAATGGCGAAGCTGTCCGTCACAAACGCTCCCTATCGCCCCCGTTTTCAGTCGCGCCCTTTAGAGCCGGGCGAGCGCGTTCAGATGACAAATGCACAACCCAGGCCACGGCTGCAAGGATCGTGGGCCGGTTGAAAACCGATTATGGAGAGTCGCGTGTCGCGGAAAGCGGCTCAGCTTGCTACGCCTGCAGCGGCCGGCGCCGAAGCCGGCGGCGTCAGCCCGTAGAAGTGGACCTTGAACGGGTTCCACCAAAAGGTCTTGCCGAGCCCGCGCGCTGCCCGGTCGAGCGAAAAGGCGAAGCTTTTCGAACGGATGAGCCACTTGACCCCCGCGGCGAGGCCGAAGGCGGCGGCCTGGGCGACGCCCATGATCATCCAGCGCGCCACGCCGAGCCTGTCGCCCGTCGCGGCGTCGTGGGCGGTCGCTCCCTGGCCGAAGGCGAACGCGCGGAGCGCCGTGTAGCGCAGCGTGAGCCGCTCGGGCGCGGGATCCTCCCAGACCCAGGCGTCCGCCGCCCAGGCGAAGCGCGCGCCCGCCTGCTGCATGGCGCCGAACAAAAGGTCGTCCTCGCCGCCGATGTGGTTGCGGATGGCTGAGAACGGCCGGTTCCAGTCGGGCAGCGCGGCGCGCCGCACCAGGCTGTCGCCGCAGCCGTGATAGTGGTCGAGCAGGCCGCTCTCGGCCGGGCCGAAGCGCGAGAAGAAGCGTTCGAAGTAGTCGCGGTGACCGACCTTGTCCCAGTCGGCGCGCGCGCGGACCGGACCGAAAACCACGTCGGCCGCGAACCGCTCGCGCGTGTCGATGAGCGCCTTCAGCCAGTGCGCCTGCGCCTCCTCGTCGTCGTCGAGGAAGGCGATCAGAGCGCCCCGCGCCGCGGTCAGCCCGGTGTTGCGGGCGTTGGCGACGCCAGGCGCGGGCTCGTGCACGTAGCGCACCGGGTAGGGCGCCTCGCGCGCGATCGCCTGCGCCGTCTTCGAGGCCGAGGGCGTCTGGTCGTTGTCGACGATGACCAGCTCCAGCGTCTTCGGATCGACGCCGTCCTGCACGAACACCGAACGGGCGGCCGTGAGCAACCCTCTCAGGCGCCGCTGGGTCGGGATGATGATGGAGACTTCAACGGTCATGCCGGGTTCGTCTCGACCCGGAAGCTCTCGGGCAGGATCGGTTCGGCGGCCCTGCGCCGCGCGGTCCAGGCCTTGTGCAGGCTGGCGACCGCCAGCTTGGCCGCCATCGCCGGGCCCAGGCGGTCCTGGATCTGCGGCGTCCAGCCGAACCGCTCGCGCAGCACGCCGTTCGCGTGCAGCACGTTGGCGCGCACCCGGGCGCGCGGCGTCATGTATTCCATCGAGACGGCGACGCTCATTTCCGGCGCGTTGTCGACCCGGTGCGGCAGGTTCTGTGGCCATGTCACCATGTCGCCGGGGCTCATCGTGAACGTCTCGGCCGCTTCGTCCCACGCCGGGTCAAAGGGCATCTGGCCCTCGGCCGTCGCGTGCACGCAGCGCTCAAGCCAGGCCGGCTCAACAAATGGCTCGGTGCGCGGATAGAACCAGATCTGCTTGTGGCCGCGCACCTGCCAAAGCGAGGAGAGCGGCACGTCCAGGTGATAGAACACCTGCGCGCTGGGCGAGGACACGAGCAGGCCCAGATCCCGGTTCAGGATCCTGGTCTTGAAGTGGGCTTCCTTCTCGGCCGCAATCTCGTCGCAGAGGTCGGAGAAGTCCTTCAGGTGATCGTTGGCGTGGCGAAGGTTGAGCCAGAGCCGGCCGTCCTTGACCGCGTCCAGCAGCTTCTCGCCATTCAGGCCGTTCGCGGTGCCGCGGCGCCAGGACTGCCAGTCCTTGAGGTCGTGACCCATGGTGTAGATGCCGAGCGCCTCGCGCGGGTAGCGGTCGAACACGCTGACCAGCCCCTCGTCCGAGAACAGCGGCCGCTCCGGCAGCGAGTGGCGGAAGCGGATGACCTTCGTCTCGAAGCCGTCGACAGTCTTCTGTGGCCACTCGGCGACTACGCCGCCCATTGTCGCCTCCGTTGGGTGGTGAGCGCGTGGGCCGCGCCCTCGATGCGCCCGCCGAGCGTGAGCTCCAGCGCCGCGATCTGGTCGAGCCGGTTGCGGACGCGGCGAAGCACAGGCGCCGCGCGCAGCGGTGGCAGCATCCAGAAGCGTTCGGACGAGCGCGCCAGCGCGCCGGCGAAGGTTGGGGCGGCGGCGAGGCCGGCGCCGATCCAGGCCCCTGCCGAGGTGAACTGCTGCTTCCAGTGGTCCTCGCCCGCGCCGAGGTCGTAGGTCGTGATCCCCATGGCCGGCATGGCCGCGATCGCCTCGATCTGATGCAGCATGCCGGGTGAGTGCGCGCGGAGTTCGAGGTCAAACGCGGCGATCCAGGGATGGAACCAGGCGCCCGCGCGGGCGCCGAAGTGGGCGGCGACGAGGCGCTCGCCCGCGTAGAGGCTAACCATCTGGCCGCCGAACCGGGCGTCGCGATGCGCGAACAGCCCGCGCATCAGCGCCGCGGCCCAGGGCACGGCCAGGAAGTCGTGCAGGCCCGTGCGCTCGAACTGCGCGCGCTTCCAGTCGATCAGCTGCTGGAAGGCGGCGGGATCACGGTCGTCTGGCACGAGCCGCAAGCGGCCGGCCTCGCGCTCGAGCGAGCGCGTGTATCGGCGGTAGTTCTTCTGCCGGTTGACGCTCTGCGCCCAGAGAGCCTGGAGGTAGGGCCCGGCACTGTCGCCCTCGACCACGATCCGATGCGACCAGATCTTGGCCTGAACAGCGCAGCCGAAGGCGTCGAACGGATCGACCAGGCCCGAAAGCCGAAGGGCGCCGAGCCGGGCGGCGGCCAGCGCCTCCGCGGCCGGGAGGACCGCATCGGCCCGCGCGACCAGCGCATGGTAGTCGCAGAACGGCGCGCCGATCGGGCGAGCGAAGCCGCCGGGCCGTCGATGATGCGGCAGGAAGCCGATGGTCTCGTCGCGCCGACGGAAAACGGCCACTCGTGCATCGTCGCGCACGCGGCCGACGGCTTGCGCGAAGTCGACGCTGAGCAGCGGATTGGCGAACGCGGCCTCGGCCGCCTGCATGGCGCGCCAGGCGGCGACGTCGGCGGCGCTCAGCGCGTCGGCCGCAACGATCTCCGCCTCGACTCGCGCCACCTCTTGCATCCTCGCTCTCTAGCGTCCGTCCGGTTAGCGAAGCTTTGCTTGGCTGTTTCGAACTGGTGCGGCTGATTTCGCCTGACACGCGAAGAAGCAAGCGCCGCGCCAGCCCTGGACAGGATGTCTCTAAGCGAGGCCGAGGGCCTGGACGGCGGTCCACACGCCGAGGACGAAGAAGATCGCCGCCGCCGTCCAGCGCACATAGCGCAGCGGCACGACCTTCACCGCCGCTTCGCCGAGCAGCACCGCTGGCGTGTTGGCGATCATCATCCCCAGCGTTGTCCCCGCCGCCACACGGAAGATGTCGTGAAACTTGGCCGCCAGCGACAGCGTAGCGATCTGGGTCTTGTCGCCGATCTCGACAATGAAGAAGGAAACGGCCGTGGCCAGAAAGACGTCGAAGCGGGTCGCGTGATGCTGCTCGTCGTCATCCTTGTCGGGGAAGAGCGTCCAGACCGCAGTGGCGAAGAAGGAGGCGGCCAGCACCCAGTTCAGCCACTGGCCCTTGATCAGATTGGCGATGAAGTAGCCGAGGGTCGCGGTGAGCCCGTGGTTCAACAACGTGGCGACCAGAATGCCGGCCAGCACCGGCCAAGGCTTGCCGAAGCGGGCGGTGAGCACGATCGCCAGGATCTGAGTGCGGTCGCCGATCTCGGCCAAAGCGACGACGAACGCCGAGAGGAGGATGGGTTCCATGCGCTTGGGGGTCGGCGTTTGCGCGACTACCGCCGGCCGCGGCCATCCTGTATCCGAAGCCCAAGCCCGCGAGCAAGCGGAGGGAGCCATGGCCAAGGACGGCGTCACCATCTTCCACAACCCCAACTGCGGGACCTCGCGCACGGTGCTGGCGGCGCTGCGCGAGCGCGGCCTGGAGCCGAAGGTGGTCGAGTACTTGAAGGTCGGCTGGACCAAGCCGCAGCTCGAGGGCTTGCTCGCGGCGATGAAGGCCAAGCCGCGCGATTTGCTCCGCATGCGCGAGGAGAAGGCGAAGGCGTTGGCCGCGGGCGCAAGCGACGCCGCCATCCTCGCCGCCATGGTCGCCGACCCGATCCTGGTCGAGCGCCCGATCGTGGTCACGCCGAAGGGCGCGGCTCTCTGCCGCCCGGCCGACCGGCTCGACGCCCTGCTCTAGCCGGCCTTCGGCGCCCTGGCGGCGATCGGGATAGAGAGCGCGATCAGCGCGGCGGCGAAGACGAAGGCCGCTCCGGACCAGGCCGCGCCAAACCCGAGGCTGCGGGCGAATATGGCGGTGAACGCGGCCGGCGCGACGAACCCCATCAGCCCGTTCACGCTGCTCCAGGCGCCCTGCAGCCGCCCCTGCTCGTCCGCGGCCACCGCCTTGGAGAAGATCGAGCCCATCATCGGCGCGGCGATGCTGCCAACCGCCACCACCGGCATCAGCGCGGCGAACTGCCACCCGCGGGTCGCGAACGCGAAGGCGGCGAGGCCGGCGACGTTCAGGCCGAGCCCGCCCAGCATCGAACCGAGTTCGCCGAAGCGCTTGGCGGCGATCGAGACGAGGCCGCCCTGCACGACCAGCGTCATGACCGCGAACGCCGTCATCAGGATGCCGATCGCCGCCGGCGTCCAGCGGTAGCGGTCGGTGGCGTAGAGGACGACGACGCCGTTCGCGCCCTGCGAGGCGAAGCTCAGCAGGAAGGCGACGACGACGAGCGCCGCGAGCCGCGGATGCGCCCGCAGAAGCCAGACGAGCGCGCCAAGCGGGTTCAGGTGCGTGAACTTAAGCGGCGCGCGGGCGCTCTTCGGCAACGATTCCGGCAAAACGAACGCGCCGTAAGCCAGGTTGGCCAGGCTGAGGGCCGCCGAGGCCCAGAAGGGCGCGCGGAGGTCTATGGCGCTCACGAGGCCTCCGAGCGCCGGGCCGATGGCCGCGCCGACCGCCTGCGCCGCCATGATCAGGCCGAAGCTGGCCGCGCGCTTCTCCGGCGGCGTCACGTCGGCGAGGTAAGCCGACGCCGCCGGCCCGCTGCCCGCCGCGACGCCCGAGATCAGCCGCCCGGCGAACAGCCACCAGACGGTGGGGGCGAGCGCCATCACAACATAGTCGAGGCCGAGCCCGAGGTTGGAGGCGAGCACGATCGGGCGGCGCCCGAAGCGGTCCGACAGCGCGCCCTGGATCGGCGCGGCGACGAACTGCATCACTGCAAACACCGTCAGGAAGGCGCCGTAGAACAACGCCGTCCTGCCGGCGCCGCCATGCTGCAGCGTCCCGAGCAGCCGCGGCAGCACCGGCATGATCATCCACATGGCGAGGTTGTCGAGCACCACGGTGACGGCGATGAAGGCGAGCGCCGCCGGCCGCGCCTTCGCCGCCGGCGCCTCAGTCCCCCCGCCCGCCGTCATCGTCGCGCCATTTTGATCGCCAAGGCCAAGCTGGGCATCATAAGGTCCTTCGCCGTGCCGTTCGCCATCGTTCACGCCGCCCGGGCGTTCCTTCGCACCCGACGCCTCGCGGCCCGCCTGCGCACACGTGTGGACGTCGAGCGCTGGCAAGCCGCGCGTCTGGCCGACTTCCTCAGCCGTCGCATCGGCCGCGTCCCTTTCTACGCCGGCATGGGCGCCCACGCCCTCGCCGACCTTCCCGTGATGGACAAGGCGACGCTGATGGCCAGCTTCGCCCGCTTCAACACCGCCGGGGCGACCTTCGCGGAGGTGCGCGCGGCGCTGGACGCCGGCGAGGGCCGGCTGGGACGCCTGATCGTCGGCCAGAGCACTGGCACCAGCGGCAACCGCGGCGTCTTCGTGATCAGCGAGGCGGAGCGTTTCGTCTGGCTGGGGGTGATCCTGGCCAAGGCGCTGCCGGACGCCTTCCGCGTGCGTCACCGGGTGGCTCTGGCGCTGCCTGGGTTCAGCCGGCTCTACGCCGCCGCCTCCGACAGCGGCCGCGTCGCCGTCCGCTTCTTCGACCTGGCGCGCGGCGTCGAGCGCTGGCGGGACGAGCTGATCGCCTACGCCCCCGACGCCATCGTCGCGCCGCCGAAGGTGCTGAGGGCGCTGGCCGAGGCCGGCGGGCTGGCGCCAAAGCACATCTTTTCCGCCGCCGAAGTGCTGGATCCGCTTGACCGGGCGGTGATCGAGGCCGGGCTCGGCGCGACCGTCCGCGAGATCTACATGGCCACCGAAGGCCTGTTCGGCGTCGCCTGTCCGCACGGAACGCTGCATCTGGCGGAGGACGTGGTGGCCTTCGAGTGGGAGCCGGTCGAGGGCGCGTCCGACCTCGTCGCGCCGCTGATCACCGACTTCACCCGCCACACCCAGATCATGGCGCGCTACCGGATGAACGACCTCCTGCGCCTCGCCGACGCGCCCTGCGGCTGCGGCTCGCCGCTGCGGGCCGTGGCGCGGATCGAGGGCCGGCGCGACGATGTCTTCCTACTGCCCGGCTGCAGCGGCGGCGCCACGCCGGTGATGGTGACGCCCGACGTGATGCGCAACGCCGTCGTCGACTCCGACCGGCGCATCACCGACTTCCGGATTGTCCAGACAGGCGCCAACCAGATCGCCCTCGTCCTGCCGACCGGCCTGGCCGGCGACGCCGCCGAAGCCGCGCGCGCAGCCCTGCGGGCCACGCTGACCAAGGCCGGCGTGGGCGCCGCCACGATCGCACTCGAACCGATCGCCGCCACCCCCGACCACCTGAAGCTCCGCCGAGTGCGACGCGACTGGCGTCCCGACGGCTAGAGGCTGACCCGGGTTGTGCGCTCGCTGGGTTCGAGCGGCTTGCCGTCCGCCAGGGCCTGGATCGCCGGACGGAGGAAGTCGAGGGGCCCGAGGGCGTAACGCGCCGCGCCGAAACGTTCTACATTGTCCGCCTGCTGACGAAGCACAGCGCGGTCCTGCGCGAGCACGGGCGCGTTGAAGGCGCGCAGCACCAGCTCCTTCAGCAACGCCGGCGCCCGCCCCATCGGCGTCGCGAGATGCGCGAACGGGCGCACGCTGAACGGCCCCTCCGGGCTGAAGAAGACCGTGATAGCGAGCCGCGGTCCGTCCGGACCCTCGAACGCCAGCTGCGCCGTCGCCGGCGGAAAAAAGCGGCCGACGCTGGTCGCCCGCAGCCCCTCGAGCAGCCGCGGCATCAGCGCCTCGGGCCGCGCGTTCTCCAGATAGATCGCCTCGGCGCGCGTTGAGTCGATGCGCACGGTGACATCGACGGGGTGGCGCTTGCGCCCCGACCGCACGATTCCGGCGTGCAGGAAGTGGGGGTGCGCCGGGTCGAGCAGGTTCTCGATGGCGTCGACGAGGGCGGCGCGCGCCGGCTTCACCGGCCAGAGGAAGCTGTCGAACCCCTCCGCCTCCAACGGGTGCGGCAGCGGCTGAAAGGCGCGGGGCGCCTCCGCCAGGGAGGTCCAGACGAGCCCAGCGCACTCGACCGCCGGCAGCCGCTCCGCGCGGTGACTGGACGGTGTCACAGCGCCTGGAACGAGCGTGCAGCGGCCATCGCCCGAAAACCGCCAGCCGTGGTAGCGGCACTCGATCTCGCCGCCCCGCAGACGTCCCGCGCTCAGCGGCGCGTTGCGGTGCGGGCAGCGGTCGATAAAGACGACTGGGCCCTCGCGCCCGCGGAAGACGACGAGCGGCGTATCCATCAGCCGGCGGGCGAGCGGCCGGCCGCGCAACTCGCGTACGGTCGCCACCGGATGCCATCCCGAGGCCACCGCTTTCGGGTAGCCGCTCACAGCCCGCGCTTCTGCATGATCGGCAGCGCCACCCGCTGGAGCAGCGCCCGCATCGCGGCGACCACGGCGCGTCGCGGCGGCGACAGGTGCGCCGCGTAGATGGCCATGTACTCCGTCTGCGCCCGCGCGCCGCGGTTGCGCTTGAAGGAGGCGGCGCCGGCCGAGCCGTTCAGGCGCGCGCCCAGCGCCTCGGCGATCTCGGCGAATGCGAGGCTGGCCAGGCGATAGAGGCCTTCCTCGGCCGGCTGGGCGGTGTCGTAGCCGAGGATCGGCGTCGTCAGCACGCCGTCGCGCACGAAACATCCAGCGACGGCCGCAAGCCGCCCGTCCGGATCGCGGAAGCCGGCATAGCGAAACACCTTCTGCTCGTGGGTCATGGCGATGTAGGCGCTCGTGAACGCCGGATTCAGCGCCGAATAGCGGTCGAGGTAGAGCATCGCGTAGAGCTCTGCGATCCGGTCGGCATCGCCGGGCCGCAGCGTCGCCAGATCGTCGCGGAGGAAGCGCGTGCACCGGGCGAGGGCGATGTCGCGACGGGTATCCCGCCGCGGCCGCCAGTCGCGGACCAGGTCGTCGACCACCCATATCTGCCGGCTGGGCAGCAGCTCCCACCCGTCGCAGCGCAACGCCGCGAGCAGCGCCGGATCTGACCATCCGTTCACGGATCGGACACAGATCAGGTGGTCCGGATAAGCTTTGGCGACGAGCCCACGGATGGCGCCAACGTCCTCGCCCTTCCAGCCGCCATGCAGGTTCGTCGACAGCATCCAGTTGCCGACGTGCACGATCCGGTTCATCGCCGCCGCCCGCATCACGCCGCCAGCCCCGCCCGCGAGCAGGCGAAGCGCCGGCGCGAACGGCCCGACATCCACCATGCCAAGCTCGGCTTTGGCGTAGAGGGCGTAGGCGGTGTGCGGCAGGCAGACGTAGCTGTCGCCGTACTCGCCGTCGTTCACCGTCACCGGAAAGACTCGCCCGCCTGAGTGAAGGCCGAGCACGCGGGTGCGCAGGTTGGAGATCAGCGTCGGGGCGCCCTCACGCGCGAAGGCTTCCAGATAGGCCCGCTCCATCGGCGCGTCCGCTGGCCAGCCGCCCGGCGGGCCGTCCGGCGGCTCGAACAGGGCCGGGTCGCTCACCGAATCGCCTCGCCGTTCCACTCGATGTCGTCTGTGCTCTGCCCCGAGGCCGAGCGGCCACGGCTCAGGCCCACCATGGTGAAACGAGCGGCATCGAGCAGCGCGCCGAGCTGAGCGCCTGAGCCGGCCAGCACGTCGCCGCTCAGCGCCAGGTCGCGGCGGAACTCGCGCCAGCGCCCGCCGCCGATCGCCTGCGGCGCGCCGAGCAGCGCCATCGCCAACCCCAGGTGCCGGGCGTCGGCCGTCGGCGTCGCCAGCGGCCCCTCGCCCGCGATCGCCAGCGCGAGCGCCGGGTCGGCGTCGAACAGGTGGAGGCCGCTGACGCCGCGCGGATTACACTCGATCGGAACGACGGCGCCATCGGCCGACCGGACCACGTCGAACGAAAGCTGGCCTGTCGCGCCGGTCGCCGCGGCGATGGCGCGGGCCAGCCGCAGCAACGCCGGGTCCCGGTCGGCGGCGAAATAGAAGCTGGACGAACGTCCGACCCGCCAGAGCGGGCGATAGGCCGCGAACGCAATGACTTCGCCGGCCCGCGCCGCCGACCAGAGGCAGAGCTCCTCGCCTTCGACGAAGGCCTGCACCGCCCAGGGCGCCTCCGGTGTCGGCGCGAGCCGCGCCAGTTGCACAGGGTCCGGACGGACGAGCGCGTGCGAGGCGAAGCGGGAAAACTCGGGCTTGAAGACGAACCCGGTCGACCGGGTGCGCCAGCATGCCAGCTCGCCCTTGGTCGAGACCCGGTGCGTGTCCGGCGCGGGGATGCCGGCCGCACGAGCCAGGCGCGCGAACTCGACCTTGGAATGCAGCGTTCGGAGCAACGCCAGAGGCGGCGCGAACACGCGCTCGGCGAAGCCCATGCGCTCGCCGGCCGCGGCGACGTAGAAGACCTCTTCGCAAGTCGGGACGATGATCGCCGGATCGATTCGCTGGACGAGCGCTGCGAGATCGGCGGTGAAAGCGTCGAAGGCGAAACGGGGCGGCGCGAAGCGGTGAAGCGGGGCCACGCGGGCGAGGCGCGCGGCCCAGGGGCGGATCGAGTCGGCCAGGTGTGGCGTCCAGCCGGCCGCCGCAAAGCTGCGCGCCAGATCGAGCGCGATCGGCGCGCGGGCGCCGGTGATCAGCACCCGGTTCATGCAAGGATGTCCGCGGCCCGCTCCGGGCAGTGGGCGGGCGTGATCAGCAGCTCAGGAGCGGCGGCGTCGACGCAGTGCAGCCCCGACAACGTCTCGCGGTAAACGGCCGTCCGGCCCAGCATCGCCGTGGTCAGCGCGGGCGGCGGCCGGTTCTCGCGGATCGCGCGGCTGGACCAGGCGGCGTCGCCGACCAGGAAGTGCAGCCGGTCGTCCGCTCCCTGCGCCGCCAACCCCCAGTGCCCGGGGCAATGGCCGGGAAGTTCGACGGCGAGCAGCGCGCCGTCGCCGAGGAGATCGGCGCCCGTGTGGAACGGCGCATAGGCCCCCGGCAGGGCGGCCGGCGGGCAATCCTCGAAGAAGACGAGCCGGCCCTCGATGTCGGGCGGCAGGAGCGCCGGCAGCACGCCCTGGCGGAGCGCGCGCCAGACGCCTGCGCGGCTCGTTGCGAGCCCCCGCCGGGAACAGGCGACCTTGGCGTTCGGAAACGCGTGCAGGCCGGCCACGTGGTCGCCGTGGAAGTGCGAGAGGATCACCATCCCGACCTCTGTCGGCGCGACGCCGCGGGCGGCGAGCTGCTCGGCGGCGCTCTCGCCCGGCGCCAGCTCCGGCGGCGTCAGCCAGCGGTAAAAGCGCTCCGGAAACGGCCGCGTGGCTTCGAGGAACGCCGGATCATAGCCGGTGTCGAACAGGATCGGCCCCGCCGTCGGGTGCTGGATGAAGCCCACCAGAGCCGGGAAGATGACGGGCTTGAGGCCGCCGCCGCGGATGGCCGCCGCCTCCGGGTGCCGGCAGCAGCCGCAGCGCATAAAGCCGACCTCACAGCGGCGCATGCGACCTCCAGGCGGCGGCGGTGCGGGCGATGGCGTCCTGCGGCGAAAACTGGGGCGACCAGCCCAGCGCGGCGCGCGCCGCCGTCAGATCAAAGGTCTGGGAAAACGCCAGGGCATCAAGGCTATAGCGGGTCACGGGCGGCTCGGGACGTCCTGGCAACAGCCGATAGACGGCCTCGACGCCGGCGATGCCGGCCGCGGCCACGGCGTACGGCCGATGCACAAGGCGCGTCTTCAGACCCAGCGCCCCGAACGCTTCGCCAAGCGTGTCGGCGACCGTGGCCGGCAGCCCGCCGGAAACGTTGAACGCGCGCCCGCCGACGCTGACTCCCGCCCGGTCGGCGGCGATGAGCGCCGCCGCTGCGTCGCGGACGTCGGTGAGGTCGATCAGCGCCCGCCCGCCGCGAAAGAGCGGGAAGCTGCCGCGCCGAGCCACCCGCACAAGACGCGGCAACAGCACCTTGTCGTCCGGCCCGACCAGGGCGCGGGGGCGGATCACCACCGTCGCGAAACCCGGCGCGTTGGCGGCCAGGACGGCCTGCTCGGCCGCATGCTTGCTGGCGGCGTAGGCGTTGGCGAAGCGGGCCGCGAGCGGACTCTCCTCGGTCAACCCCAGCCGGTCGCGCGGCTCCGCATACACCGACGGCGTCGAGACGAAGATGAAGGCCTCTGCGCCCGCCGCCTTCGCCGCGGTGACGAGCCGACTCGTCGTGTCCAGATTGATGGTGCGAAAAGCGCCCGGCGGACCCCAGGGGCTCGATAGGGCCGCTGTGTGAAAGACCGCGTCGACGCCGCGCAAGAGACTCTCATCTGTACACGGATCGGTGAGCTCGGCCGGGGCGAAGGTAGCGCCCAACGCCACGAGCCGCTGGCCGGCGCGGCGGTCGCGCCCGGTCGCGCGCACGCCATAGCCGGCGGCCAGCAAGGCCCCCGCCAGCGCGAGGCCTAACCCGCCGGTCGCGCCGGTGACCAGCGCCTGGCGCATCTCAGTAGCGGATCACCGCTCCGGCGAGCGACACGCCGGCTGCGGTGCCGACCAGGAAGGCGGTGTCGCCGCGCGCAAGCCTCCCGCTGGCGATGGCATGGTGCAGCGCGCTCGGCATCGAGGCGGCGATCTGGTTGCCGTGGTTGGTGAAGATGTCGACCACCCGATCGCCCTCGGTTGGAAAGGCGCGGCGCAAATGCTCCAGCGCCGCGGCGCTCGCCTGGTGAGGGATGACGAGGTCGATGTCGGCCGCCCTGACGCCGGCGCTCTTCAGAAGCCGCGCGGCGAAGCGCGGGAAGCGGCGCGCCGCGGCCATGAACACGCCAGGCCCGTCCATGCGAAACCGCGAACTGTCCAGAAAAGCGTCGAGGTTGTCGTGCGGCCGCAGCCGCGTGCCGCCGGCCTCGAGCCGGCAGAGCTCGGCGCCCTCGCCATAGGTCTCCATGCGGAAGCCGAGAATGGCCGATGCGCTCTCGTCCGCTTCGACCGCGACCGCAGCCGCGCCATCGCCGAAGATCACCGAGGCCTCTGGGTCCCCGAAATCGAGCGCCGCGGAGGCGATGTCGGCCGAAACCACGAGCGCCTTGCGCCAGCGCCCGGCCGCAAAACCCAGCGAAACCAGGTCCAGCGCCACCAGGAACGAGAGGCAGGTGGCGTTCACATCGAAGGCCGGAACGCCCGAGGTCCCCAGCCCCAGCCGGCGCTGGATCAGGGTCGCGGTGCCCGGGATAGGCTGCTCCATCACCCCACACGCGCCGACGATCACGTCGAGGTCCTCGGCCCTCCAGCCCGCCGCGGCGAGTGCGCCGCACGCCGCCTCAGCGCCCATGCTGGAGCTGGTTTCGGCGGCGCAGGCGACCGCACGGGTGGCGATGGCGAAGTTGCTTTCGGTCCAGCCGGCGTCGCGGCCAATGCGCCGGTCGATCTCCTCCGACGCAACGAACCCGTGCGGCTGGACCGCGCCGGAACCCTGGATTCGAAACACGACCTCCCCCTGACCGCCCCGCGCCGATCATAGACCGAGCGGAAAACGGCGGCCAGCGCGCCCCGGAAAGGGGCCTTCCGCGCTCAGCCCTCGGCGAGCGCCAGGCGGTCGTTGAGGACGATGCGGCGCGCGGCCGGCATGGCGATGGCGTGATCGCGTTCGAGCTGGGTGAAGGCGCGCGACACCGTCTCGATGGTGAGGCCGAGGTGGTCGGCGATGTCGAGCCGCGACATGGGAAGGTCGAAGGCATCGCCGGCCGCGGCGCGACCGGACATGCGCATCAGGAAGGAAGCAACCCGCTCCCGCGCCGTTTTGCGTGCGAGCAGCAGCATGTGGTCCTGCAGCTTGAGCAGATCCCCGGCGGTCAGCGCCCAGAGCTTGCGCGCCGTCGTTCCGTCGCGGAGGGCGGCCCGCTCGAGCGCCGCGCGGCGCACAAGGGCGATCTCGCAGTCGACGACCGCCTCGGCGGAGTAGCGATGCTGTTCGCCGCACTCGAGCCCAAAGACGTCGCCGGGCATGTGGAAGGCGCCGATCTGGCGGCGGCCGTCCGCGAGGATGCGCACGTCGCGAACCGCGCCTGAGATGACCTTGTAGACGAAGTCGGCGTCCTCCTCTTCGGCGAAGACCTCTTCGTTGCGCTCAAAGCGCATGACAAACCCCGCCAGCGCAACGCCGGGCGCCAGTTCGATCGACCGCCCCGCCTCGCCGCCGACGGCGCTCGGGACGTTTCCGTTCTGGGTCTGCAGCGCGTGCATGACAGCGGCTCCTGGCTTCTCGGATCGCTGTGTACGGGCTACCCTTGCGGCGTGAAATTCGGGTCGATTCCCTAAGGGATTCTACGGAGGCGCTTCGCGCCATGGACGGCACGGCCGAAGCAAGTGCGGCGAACCCCTCCTTTTTAGAGAGTGAAGCGCACCTTCGCTCGGTGCTCGATACCGTACCCGACGCGATCATCGTCATCGACGAGACCGGGATCATCCAGTCGTTCAGCGCCGCCGCGGAGCGTCAGTTCGGCTGGACCGCCGACGAGGCGATCGGCCAGAATGTCAGAGTGCTGATGCCCCAGCCGTATCGCGACGGCCATGACGGCTACCTCGCCCGCTACCGCACCACCGGCGAGCGGCGAATCATCGGCATTGGCCGCGTCGTCGTGGGCGAGCGCAGGGACGGCTCGACCTTTCCAATGGAGCTCGCGGTCGGCGAGATCCGCTCGCGCGCCGGCGCGCGCTTCTTCACCGGCTTCGTGCGCGACCTCACGGAGCGGCAGGACACCCAGGCGCGGCTGCAGGAGTTGCAGGCCGAGCTGATGCACATCTCGCGGCTGACGGCGCTGGGCGAGATGGCCTCGACGCTGGCGCACGAGTTGAACCAGCCGCTCTCGGCGATCGCCAACTACCTGACCGGCGGACGGAGGCTCTTGGAGCGTGCTCCGCCGGACATCGCGCGGGCCAGCGAAGCCATGGGCAAGGCGGCCGATCAGGCGCTCCGCGCCGGCGAAATCATCCGCCGGCTGCGCGACTTCGTCGCGCGCGGCGACACCGAGCGCGCCCCCGAAAGTCTGTCGAAGATGGTGGAAGAGGCGAGCGCGCTGGCGCTTATCGGCGCCAAGGAACACAGCGTTCGGGTAAGCTACCGGTTCGACCCGCGGGCCGACCTTGTGCTGGCCGACAAGGTGCAGGTGCAGCAGGTGACGCTCAATCTGGTTCGCAACGCCATCGATGCGATGACGGCCGTTCCGCGCCGGCAGCTGACCATCGCCACAGACGCCGATGCAGGCGACGGCTTCGCCAGGGTCACCATCGCCGACACCGGTCCCGGCCTCAGCCCTGAGATCGCTGACCGCCTGTTCCAGCCGTTCGTGAGCACCAAGCCTGCAGGCATGGGCGTCGGCCTTTCGATCTCGCGCACCATCATCGAAGCGCACGGCGGCCGGATCTGGGCCGAAACGAACGCGGATGGCGGCGCGACCTTCCACTTCACCCTCAAGCGGGTCGCCGAGCCGGAGCCCGCCCGTGCCTGACTCAGTCGTTCACGTCATCGATGACGACGACGCCGTGCGCGAGTCGCTCGCCTTCCTGTTCGAGACCGAATCGCTCCGGGTTCGGACGTATGAGTCGGCCGTGCACTTTCTTGCGCGCGTCGGGGAACTCGAGCCCGGCTGCATCGTCACCGATGTGCGCATGCCGCAGATGAACGGCGTCGAGCTGATGCGGGCGCTCGCCGCGCGGGGCGCCTCGCTGCCAACCATCGTCATCACCGGCCACGGCGACGTGGCGCTCGCCGTGGAGGCGATGCGCAGCGGCGCCGTCGACTTCATCGAGAAGCCGTTCTCGGACGACCTTATCCTGACCGCCGTGCGCACCGCGCTCGCCCGCAGCCGCGACGAGCGCGCCCAGGCCAGCGAGCGCGCGGCGGTCATCGAGCGGCTCGCGCTGCTCTCGAACCGCGAGCGGCAGGTGCTGGACGGCCTGGTGGCCGGCCAGGCGAACAAGGTGCAGGCCAACGCGCTCGGCATCAGCCCGCGGACGGTCGAGGTCTATCGCGCCAACCTGATGACCAAGATGCGCGCGGCCAGCCTGTCGGACCTCGTGCGCATGGCCCTGTTGGCGGGTGGGGCGAGCTGACCTCGATCAAGGCCCTGGCCTGTCTGCCGGTCTAGACGGGCTTCATCGCACCGTCTCGCGCGGGGGCCCTCGATGCCTCACCAGCAACCAGGCACGTCGCCATCGTCGAAGACGTTGTGGACGTCCTCGGGTCGCTGAGGTTCGCCTACATCACCACCGCCGACGCCGCAGCCGTGCGAAGGGCGCTTCGCTTGACCCAGATCAAGGCGGCGGGGGCGGCGCAAGCGCACCTTCACGCGGCTAGTGAGGGAGGCTCGAATGGCGGGCAACAATATCTTGATCGTTCTTGTCGCGACGGCCTTCCTTGTGTTCGCCGCGGCCCAGCCCGCTCTGCTGGTCTGGACGATGGTGCGGCCCGAGCGCAGGCGGC
>DATGKF010000145.1:0-2830 GCA_035294785.1 Caulobacteraceae bacterium
CCCTTGTAGTCGGTCGCCGGCATTTCGCCAGGAAAGCGAGGCCAGTCCGGCCCGACCGGGCGTATGCTGCCCGCCCGGAATCTGGCGCTCGACGAAGAGGGGCTGAGGGCATGTCCAGGAGTCAGAGGATCGCCGCCCTCGCGGCCGCGCTCATGGCGGCGAGCGCGCTCGGTCTGCCGGGCGTCACGGCTTCGACCGATGCGCCGACGCCGGTGCGCGCCTGCGATGCAAAGCTGAACGTGATCGATCAGGACCCGGCCGGGCTGAACATCCGGGGCGCGCCGGCGGGAGCCGTGATCGGGGCGCTGAAGGGTCGGGACCGCTGGGTCCAGGTGCACGTGACCGGCCAGGCGGGAACCTGGGCCAGGATCGACCGGGCGGTGTGGATCAGCGAGGAGGACGGCGCCGATCACCCGCTGTTCAGTGGGGTCGGGTACGTCGCGTTCAGCAAGATCGGCATGAACGAGCTCAGGACCCAGTCCGAGATCCTGGCGGCGCCCGCCGAGGGCGCGCACGTGCTTCTGAAGATCAGCGAGGGCGACGAGAGCAAACTGCCGAAGGCCGACGTGCTCGGCTGCTCGGGCGAGTACGTCGAAGTGCGCGTCCGCGGCATGATCGGCTGGACCCGCGACTACTGCTCGAACGAGTTCACCACCTGCGTCTGACGCTCGGCGATCCTAGAAGGTCTCGACCCAGGGCCGCACCTCGAGCTCCCAGCTCCAGGCGCTCCGGTGCTGGCGAAGCAGGTCGAGGTAGGCCTGGGCGACGGCGTCGGGGTCGAGCGTGCTGTCGGGCCGGTCGGCCGGGTCGGCGCGCGCCGCGCTGCGCACCCCGCCGTCGACGACAACGTGCGCGACGTGGATCCCTTGCGGCGCGAGCTCGCGCGCCGCGCTCTGCGCCAGGCCGCGCAGGGCGAACTTGCCCATGGCGAATGCCGACGAGAGCGCGAAGCCCTTGACGCTGGCCGTAGCGCCGGTGAGCAGGATCGCGCCGTGCGCTTTCGGCTGCATCCGCCGCGCGGCCTGCTGCACCACCAGAAAGCCGCCGAAAGCCGATATCTCGAGGGCGCGGCGGACGTCGGCCGGCTTCAGCTCGGCAATCCGGCCCCGCGCCCGGGCCGAGGCGTTGTAGACGACCAGGTCGGGCTCGCCGAGCGCGCGGTCGGCATCCTCGAACAGCCGGGAGACGCCGTCCGGATCGGACGCGTCGACGGCGAAGGTCGCGGCGCCCGTCTCGGCGGCCAGGGGGGCGAGCTTCTCCGTGTTCCGCGCCGCCAGGCCGACCTTCAACCCCTCCCCCGCAAGCGCGCGGGCGAGCGATGCGCTGATGCCCGGCCCGGCGCCGACGATCAGGGCCGTCCGATAGTTGATCGCGCCCATGGGAAGTCCCTCTCTCTGTCCGGACCGACAGTCCCCGAACGCGACGGCGCTGGCGGCCTCCTTTCGTAGTTAGGCGGTCTTCGCGCGCGGCCAAGCCTGGCGCAGGCAGAAAGCCCGCATTCCCGGTAAGTCGGGGCCGCGGTCAGGGTCTTCAAAGAGGCCGCGGACGACCAGAGAGGCGCGAGGCGCCGAGGCTATGGAGCCTTCGCGGCGACCGGCATCGGTTGGTCGGCGTCGGCGCCGCGGTTCGGCTGCGCCAGCTTGGGCGCATGGGCGCCGATGTCGCCGCTCAGCACGTGGTGGCTGAGCACCAGCGTCGAGCTGTCGGGCGCCGCGGCGTGCTCGGCCGGCGTTTGTTTCTCGTCGCACGCTGCGTGTTCCTTCTTGAGCTTGGCCTCCGCTGCAATCAGCGCCTCCTCGAGTGCGTCCATCGCATGGACAGAGCCTTGGTACTGCTCGGGCGGCATCCTGCTCGCGCCGGGTGCGGCTTCGCGGTACCGGGCGGCGATAACATCGAGGTAGATCTCCTGCAGCACCTCGCGCGCGTGATCGAGCATACTGATCTGATACTTGTACTCGGCTTCATCCATGCAGACCGTGACTTTCAGATGCGCGAGCATGGCTTTGATGTTCGTTGACGCCAAGTCGAGCCTCGCCTGAACCTCCGCGACATCGCCCTTCTGGATCAGGCGCATGTCGTTGGATTTATCGGGCCGTATCTCTGCTGAGGCCGGCGCGCTGGCGACCAGGAGAGCGAGGGCGAGGACGACGGCGGTCGCGAGGGGTCCAGGTCGACGTCGACCACTCATATCGTTTGCCCGCAGGCGGTCACGGCGCGGTGCTCTGGACGCCGGGGCCGTAGGCCTCGGCGCCCTTGTTCGGCTGCGCCAGCCTGGGCGCATGGACGCCGATGTCGCCGAGCACCGAACTGGAGCCCCGGGACTGGGCCGTCGACGAGTCGGCCGCCGGCGGGCGGCAGAGCTTGTCGCAGCCGTCCAGCTCCTCGCCCATGGCGCGGATGGCGTTCAGCTGGCGATCGAGCTGCGCCGGCGCCGCCTTGGCTGTCACCGCGGCGTTGTAGGCGTCGATCTCGGCGTTCAGTTCGCGCGCCAGGCCGCGGCACGCCTTGCAGCTCGTCGTCACGTGGGTCGCCGTCGGGTAGGTCTTGACCGGCGGCGGCGGCTGTTTCGGCGGCAGCGGATGCACCGGCAGCACCGGCTGCGGCAGCGGCTGAAGGGCGACCGCGTGGCCGCCCGGGCCGGTCGTGGTCTTTGGAGGCTCGGGGCAGTCGACGGCGATCTCGAAGTGGGAGACCGCCCGCTGGCCGGTATAGGCGTCCTCGATGGTGTAGGTGATCTCGGCGGCGCCCGTCTTGCCCTGGGCGAAGACTTCGATCTGGCCGGCGGTGCCGCCGCCTTTGCGCGCCCGCAACGCCTTGACGATCGCCGGAT
>DATGKF010000146.1:0-12024 GCA_035294785.1 Caulobacteraceae bacterium
AGGGCCAGATTTAGGGCCGACCGCTATGAGGTGGTCAAAAACCTAAATGTTTTCAATCCGCTACGGTTCAGTGTAGCTAGATGAGACACTGGACCACCTCCTTTCAGCTGTTGAACAGGGACTCGGAGAATAGGGGCTGGCGCGCGGGTTTGAAAGTCGCTTCGCTGGCGTGGCGCTTGGAGAGCGCGGCGGACGCGGGCTAGAAGGCGCGTTCGCGCCCACACCGATGGAGCTCCTCGATGGCCGACGACCCGGAGAACGTCCTGATCTTCACGCTCGAGTCCGGCCCGGTCACGATCCGGCTGAGGCCCGATCTCGCCCCCGGACACGTGGAGCGGATCAAGGAGCTGACGCGCGAAGGGTTCTACGACGGGGTCGTGTTCCACCGGGTGATTCCAGGATTCATGGCCCAGGGCGGCGACCCAACGGGCACGGGCTCGGGCGGCTCGTCGAAGCCGGATCTGCGCTCGGAGTTCTCGTCCGAGCCGCACGTGCGCGGCGTCTGCTCGATGGCCAGGACCAACAACCCACACTCGGCCAACAGCCAGTTCTTCATCTGCTTCGACGAAGCGCCGCACCTGGACCGCAACTACACGGTCTGGGGCGTCGTCACCGAGGGCATGGAGCACATCGACGCCCTGCCAAAGGGCGAGCCGCCGCGCGAGCCGGGCAAGATCGTCACCGCCCGCGTGGCCGCGGATGCCTCCGGATAGCGTGGCGTCGTTGGCGCGGGGAGGCCGGCTGGCGTAAGCCGGGCGCCCGATGCGCCTTTCCGATTTCGATTTCGACCTGCCGGACGACCGGATCGCGCTTCGACCGGCGAGCCCGCGCGACTCCGCGCGCTTGCTGGTGGTCGGGGCCGGCGGCGCGCTGGCCGACGGCGTCGTCAGCGACCTGCCCGGGCTGCTCCGGCCGGGCGATGCTGTCGTGTTCAACGACACCCGGGTGATCCCCGCCCGGCTCTCGGGCCTGCGCGAGCGCGACGGATCGGTCGTGCGCATCGAGGCCACGTTGCACAAGCGGCTCGCCCCGCATCGCTGGACGGCGTTCATGAAGCCGGGCAAGCGGCTGCGCGTCGGCGACCGCGTCCGCTTCGGCGAGCGGGACGACCGCGCCTGCCTGCTCGGCGTGCTGGACGCGACCGTGCAGGCGAAGGGCGAGGACGGCGAGGTGACGCTGGGCTTCGATCTCTCCGGCCCCGACCTCGACATGGCCATCGCCGAGCGCGGCGTCATGCCGCTGCCGCCCTACATCGCCACCCGGCGCGCCGAGGACGACCGGGACCTCGCCGACTACCAGACGGTCTACGCGCGCGAGGATGGTTCGGTGGCCGCGCCCACCGCCGGCCTGCATTTCACGCCCACTCTGATGGCGGCGCTGGATGCAGCGGGGGTGAGCCGCCACTTCGTCACCCTGCACGTCGGGGCCGGCACCTTCCTGCCGGTGAAGACCGACGAGGTGAGCCAGCACCATATGCATGCCGAGGCCGGCGAGGTGTCGGACGACACCGCGGCCGCGCTCAACGACGCGCGCGCCGCGGGCGGACGGATCGTCGCGGTTGGCACGACGGCGCTCCGCCTGCTCGAGAGCGCCGCGGACGAGGCCGGCCGCATCGGCGCGTTCGCCTGCGAGACGGCGATCTTCATCACGCCCGGCTACCGCTTCCGCGCCGTCGACGTCCTGATGACCAACTTCCACCTGCCGAAGTCGACGCTGTTCATGCTGGTCGCCGCCTTCACCGGCCTGGACGTCATGCGCGCGGCCTACGCCCACGCGATCGAGGCGGGCTACCGCTTCTATTCCTACGGCGACGCCTCGCTGCTGTTCCGGACCGGCTGATGGCGGCCTTCCCGTTCACGATCGCGGCCAGCGACGGCGCGGCGCGAACCGGGGTGTTGCAGACCCCGCGCGGCGCGATCCGCACGCCGGCGTTCATGCCGCTCGCCACCGCCGGCACGGTCAAGGCGCTGACCGTCGACCAGGTGATCCAGACGGGCGCCGATGTCGTGCTGGGCAACACTTATCACCTGATGCTCAGGCCGACGGCGGAGCGGATCGCGCGGCTGGGCGGCCTGCACAGGTTCATGCGCTGGGAGCGGCCGATCCTGACCGACTCCGGCGGCTTCCAGGTGATGTCGCTGGCCAAGATCAGCAGCGTGGCCGAGGAGGCGGTGACCTTTCAGAGCCACATCGACGGCTCGCGCCACGTGCTGACGCCGGAGCGCTCGATCGAGATCCAGGCCGACCTGCTGGGCTCCGACGTCGTCATGCAGCTCGACGAATGCGTCGCCTGGCCGGCGGAGGCGGCGAGGGCGGCCGAGGCCATGCGGCTCTCCGCCCGCTGGGGCGCGCGCTCGAAGGCGGCGTTCGGCGCGCGCGAGCGCCAAGCCCTCTTCGGCATCCAGCAGGGGTCGACGTTCCCGGCGCTGCGCCGCGAGAGCGCCGAGCGGCTGATCGAGATCGGCTTCGACGGCTACGCCATCGGGGGCATGGCGGTCGGCGAAACGCATCATGCGATGTGCGAGACGCTGGACGTCGCCGCCCCGCTCCTGCCGGCCGACCGGCCCCGCTACCTGATGGGCGTCGGCAAGCCGATCGACATCGTCGAGGCCGTGGCGCGCGGGGTCGACATGTTCGACTGCGTGATCCCGACCCGCTCCGGCCGCCACGGCCAGGCTTGGACCGACGCGGGGCCGGTCAACCTGAAGAACGCCCGCTTCGCCGACGACCCCGACCCGCTCGACCCGGCCAGTGACTGCCCCGCCAGCCGCGACTATTCGAAGGCCTACCTGCACCACCTGGTGAAAGCCGACGAACTCCTTGGCCAGATCCTCCTCTCCTGGCACAACGTGGCCTTCTATCAGTCGCTGATGCAGCGCCTTCGAGACGCGATCACCGCCGGGACGCTCGAAGCGCTGCGTCGCGAGATCCAGGCGAAGCAAGGAGCCGCCTGAGCGTCCCTTCTCCCCCAGGAAGGAGGAGGACGCCCAAGTACGGCTCACGAATAGAGCCCGACCAATCCAACCGCTCGCCTGCGCCGTATCACTGGCGCCAATCCGGCGAAACCAACGCTCTAGGAACTTCACATCATGTCGAACTTCAAAACGCGGCTTCTCGCCGCGACGGTCGCGCTCGCCCTCGGCGCCGGTCTCGCCGGCGGGGCCCTCGCCCAGTCCGATCCCATGGTCGGCGGCGCGGCGATGTATCCCACCATGACCATCGTGCAGAACGCGGTGAACTCGAAGGACCACACGACCCTGGTCGCCGCCGTGAAGGCCGCCGGCCTGGTCGACACGCTCTCCGGCCCCGGACCGTTCACGGTGTTCGCGCCGACCAACGAAGCCTTCGGCAAACTGCCGACCGACACCGTGCCGATGCTGCTGCTGGCCGACAACAAGTCGACCCTGGTCAAGGTGCTGACCTATCACGTGGTCCCCGGCCGCCTGACCGCGGCCGACCTCATGGCCGACGTGCAGGCCGGCGGCGGCAAGGCGGTGCTCACCACCGTCGAAGGCGAGCCGCTGACCGTCACCTCCGACGGGACCTCCCTCATGCTGACCGACGCCAAGGGCGGCATGTCGAAGATCACCATCGCCGACGTCATCCAGTCGAACGGCGTGATCCACGTCGTCGATACGGTCCTGATGCCCTGATCAGCGACCGAACGCGGGTCGCCCCGGCCGTTCCCCCGGCCGGGGCGACCTTGTCGCTCCTTGCGCCCCCGACTATGGTCCGCGCCCTTCTGGAGGGGCCGGTAGCTCAGCGGTAGAGCACTCGACTTTTAATCGAGTGGTCGTGGGTTCGATCCCCACCCGGCCTGCCACTTGCGCAGCAACCTGTCGCTAGCGAACAGCCGCTACTGCTGCTGCTGTTGCTGCATTTGCTGGTCGAGCGCTGCGGCGGAGAGCCGGCGGCGGGCGGCGGAAATCACCGGGCGGCTCAAACGCAGGAATTCAGGCTCGGTCAACGCGCTGCGTGTCTGGCGCACGCGGACGCCGACGCTCAGTTCGCTCTCCGCATCGCCCTTGAACACCCCCCGCGAGGGCGGGACGTCGTCATAGTCGCGGCCGACGGCGACCGTCACATGGCGCTCGCCGGCGTGGGCGTTGTTGGTGGGATCGAACCCGACCCAGCGCAGCGATGGCAGGAAGATCTCGACCCAGGCATGCGTCGCGTCCGGGTCCGAGCGGTCGTGGCCCTCAGACCGGTCCGTCAGCAGATAGCCGGAGACATAGCGCGCCGGCAGCCCCCAGCCGCGGCAGATGGCCAGCATGATGTGCGCGAAGTCCTGACAGACGCCGCGCCCCGCTTCGAGGGCGACGTCGATTGGGCTCTCGGCGCTGGTCACCCCGGGCTGATAGGCGAGGGCGTCGTAGAGGACCTGTGTGAGCGCGCGGGCGGCATTGAGCGGGTCAGCGCCGCGCAGCCGCTCGATCTCGTGCGAATGGATGAACGCGTCGAGCATCGGCGTCGGCGTCGCGAAGCCGTGCGGCCTGAGAAAGTCGAAGCACTCGCCGCGGACGAACTCGCTCTTCAGCCGGTCCCACTCGCCCATATCGAGCGCGTCCGGCAGCGGCTCCTCGGGCTCGGTCTCCACCACGGCGGTCGCGCGGATGGTCAGCTGGTCGTGCGGCTGCGGGGCATCGAAGTGATAGACGGCGTTCCCGAACGCATCGACGTAGGAGAAGAGCTGCGCGACGGGATCGAGCTCCAGGTCGAAGCTCACGAGTCGCTGGCGCCCGCTCTTCTGCGGCTGCATCCACAGCTCCATCACCGTCTCGCGGACCGGGGCGGCGTAGCGGTAGCGCGTCATATGGCGGATCTCGAGCAGCATCAGGCGGGCAGGCGCTCCTCAAGCGGGTAGGCGACAAAAGTGTCGAAGATCGCGTGGTGTATGCGCGAGCAGTCGTCGACCACCGCGGCCAGGAGCGCGCCGGCGCGCAGGCCGTCGTCCATGTCCGCGAATTCGAGCCGCGCGTTGAGCCGGGCGGCCAGGCGGTCGGGACCGGTGCGCGCAGAGGCCTGGTCGCGGCGCGCAAGACCGGTCAGATGCTCCTCGATGCGCGACGTGGCGAAGCGTATCGAGCGTGGGAAATCCTCGTCGAACAAGAGGAACTCGAGTAGGCGCCGCGGGTCGATCTCGGCGGTGTAGATGCGCAGGTAAGGCTCAAGCGCACAGGCCATGCGCAGCACGGCCATCTGGGTCACATGGTCGGTCAGCGTTCTGGCGCCCGCCCGGTCGCCGAAGCAGACGTCCAGCAGGCGAGCGATCAGCTGCGCCCGCTCGAGGTAGACGCCGACGAGCAGAAACCGCCAACCCTCGCCATGACTCATGGTCGCGTCGGCGGCGCCCTTGAACATATGCAGGTCGGCGATGACCTCGTGCAGGAAGGCCGACGAGCCGTTGGCGAACGCCCGCTCGGCGCGCGAGTCGGTCATGCGCAGGAAGAGCAGGTTCAGCCGTTCCCACATCTCGGTGGTGATCTGGTCGCGCACCTGCCGCGCGTTCTCCCGCGCCAGGGCCAGCGAGGTGACCACCGATCCGCTGTTCTCGCGGTCGAACACGAGATCGCGCACGGCCTCGAACGGCGCCTGCTGGTGGCGCTCGTCCGAGTCGCCGACGGCGGCGAGCGCCACCCGCGCCACGGCGACGGCGGCGTCGTTCTGATCGAGCGTGGCCGTCAGCATGACGTCGGAAAGGCGGTTGATATGCTCGGCGCGCTCCACGTAGCGGCCGATCCAGTAGAGACTGTCGGCGACGCGGGCGAGCATCATGGCGCGGTCTCGGTCTCGGCCAGCACCCAGGTGTCCTTCGAGCCGCCACCCTGGCTGGAGTTCACCACCAGCGAGCCACGCTTCAGCGCGACGCGGGTGAGAGCGCCGGGCGTGACTACCACCCGCTGGCCGGCCAGAACGAAGGGGCGGAGGTCGACGTGGCGCGGCTCGATGCGGCCGTCGACCAGGCAGGGCGCGGTCGAGAGCTGAATGGTCGGCTGGGCGATATAGTTGTCGGGGTCGGCCCTGATCCGCTCGGCGAAAGCAGCGCGCTCGCCGGCGCTCGCGTGCGGCCCGACCAGCATGCCGTAGCCGCCGGAGGCGCCGACCGCCTTGACCACCAGCGTCTCGAGGTTGGCGAGCACGTGGCTGCGTTGCGCCGGCTCGCGACAGAGAAAGGTCTCGACGATCGGCAGAATCGGGTCCTCGTCGAGGTAGTAGCGGATGATGTCTGGCGTGTAGGCGTAGACCGCCTTGTCGTCGGCGACGCCGGCGCCGGGCGCGTTGGCGATCACGACGTTGCCCGCGCGATAGGCGTTGAACAGCCCGGCGGCGCCCAGGCCAGAGTCGCGCCGGAAGGTCAGCGGATCGATGAAGTCGTCGTCGACGCGCCGATAGATGACGTCCACGCGCCGCAGGCCGACAGTGGTGCGCATATAGACCATGTTGTCGTGCACCAAGAGGTCGCGGCCCTCGACGAGGGGCGTGCCCATCAACCGCGCCAGGTAGGCGTGCTCGTAGTAGGCCGAGTTGTAGACGCCCGGCGTCATCACCACGACCTGCGGATTGGGCCGCCAGTCCGCCGCCAGGCTTTTCAGGGTCGCGAGGAGCAGGTCGGGATAGCGCTCGACCGGCCGCACGCCGGCCGTCCTGTAAGTGCCGGGGAACGTGCGCTTGGCGGCATCCCGGTTGGCCAGCATGTAGGAGACGCCGGACGGGACACGCAGGTTGTCCTCCAGCACCGCGAACCGGCCCGCCTCGTCGCGGATGAGGTCGGCGCCGGAGACATTCACATAGGCGTTGTGCGGGACGAAAAGACCGCGCATCTCGCGACGGTAGCCGGCCGCGCCCAGCACGAGCTCCCGCGGCGCGACCCCGTCGGCGAGGATCTTCTGGTCTCCGTAGATGTCGGCGAGGAAGAGATTCAGCGCGTGCAGCCGCTGGGTCAGGCCGGCTTCGATCGTCGCCCATTCCGCCGCCGGGATGATGCGCGGGAAGAGATCGGTCGGGATGATCCGCTCGGTCGTCGTCTCGGCGCCATAGACCGTGAAGGTGATCCCCTGCAGCAGGAACGACTGCTCCAGTGTCCGCTGCCGGTCGGCCAGTTCGCCGGCGGTCAGCGAATCCATCCGGTCCTTCAGCGCCTGATAGTGGGCGCGCACGCCGCCATCGGCGGTGAACATCTCATCGTAGGACGGACCGGAACTGTAGGCGGCGCCGCTCGGGAAGAGCGCGATCGCATCGTCCGGCCGCGTCTGCGCCACGCTTTCGAAGCTCCAAACCGCCTCCACGAACCCCTTCCATGCTGCGAACGGCCGCGTGGAGCAAGGTAAGGCGAGCGGCGCCTGAGTCTCGCCGCAGCGGACCGGCGGGGCGCGCTTCGAGCGCCGGCGCCGCTCGATTGGGCGCCGGGCTGTGAAAGTGCGCGCAACGGGCGCGATGACAGGCAGGGCCGCGACCGCTACATGCGGCGGAGCGGGGGTGGAAGGAAAGCGATTGGCGCGCCTGAACTTTGCGCTCGCGACGTCGGCGGTCTGGGTTTCGGCGGCGGTCCTCGGCGCGCCGGCCGCCCACGCGGCCGCGCCCCAGCGGGTCGAGGTGCGCGGCGCGCTCGACAAAGCGCTGAGGGCGGAGATCCAGCAGGCGATCACGCCGGCCGCCGCGCCTGCCGCCAGCCGCCTCGAGGCGCGGCGCCGCGCCCAGGAAGCCGGCGAGACCGCGGTCGCGGTGCTGCGATCCGAGGGCTACTACGACTACATCGTCGAGCCCGATATCGGCGACGGCGATACGCCGGTTCCGTTCATCACCGTCACGCCGGGGCCGCGCTCCGTCATCGCCGCGCCGGCCATCGCCTGGGACGGCGCGCCGCCCGACCCCGCGGTCGCCGCGGTCGCAGAGGCGGCCATCAAGCTCAAGCCGGGCGATCCCGGCCGCGCCGCCGACGTCATCGCCGCCGAAGGCCGCATCATCGGCGCCCTGGCCCAGCGCGGCTATGCCGACGCCGCGGCTGGGCCGCGCGAGGTGGTGGTCGATCACGCCGACCACACGCTGCAGCCGACGTTCAAGGTCGCGGCGGGGCCGTTGGTGCGGCTCGGCGAAATCCGCCTTTCGCAGACCGGCCGCACCAACCCGCGCTGGGTCGCCGCCCTGGCGGGCTGGAAGGTCGGCCAGGTCTATCGGCCCGAGGCCGTGGCGGCGCTTGAGCGGCGGCTGCTCGACACCGGCGTCTATGACCAGGTGACGGTGGCGCTGGGGCCGGCGAGCGAGACGGTGAACGGCCTTCGCCCTGTCGTCGTCAGCCTGGCCGACCGGCCGAAGGGCAGCCTGCAGCTGGACGCGAGCTACGCGAGCTCCGAAGGCGTCGGCGTCGATGGCCGCTGGATTCTCTATAACCGCCTGGGCCGCGCCGACACGCTGACCAACACGCTGCGCATCGCCGTCCTCGACAGCCGGATCCAGACTGACCTTTCGCTGCCTGAGTGGCGACGGATAGGCCAGACGCTGGAGCTGACCGCCGCCCTCTACCGCGACGACACGCCCGCCTACATCGCCACCGGAGGCACGGTGGTGGCGGACATTACGCGGCGGTTCGGCAAGACCTCGTTCGTGACCTACGGCCTTCTCCTCGACGCCAACGACGCCGACCAGAAGGAAGCGGCGAACTTCATCGCGCTGAACCACAGCCGCAAGCTGGCCACCTTCGGCGCGCTCTGGGCATATGCGCTCGATCGGTCGAACGATCCGCTCGATCCGACCTCCGGCTGGCGGCTGGACGCCCGCGTCGAGCCCAAGCTGGGGCTCGGCGACGGGTCCATCGCCTACGTGAAGGCGCAGGCGCAGATCACCGGGTACCTGCCATTTGGCCAGACCGCGGGGACCGTGCTGGCCGGGCGTCTGAAGCTTGGCGCCATCGGCGGCGGCTCGATCCCGCTGGTGCCGGCGCCGGACCGCTTCTACGCCGGCGGCGGCGGCTCGGTGCGGGGCTACGCCTACCAGGCGGTCGGCCCGCGTTACGCCGACAACACGCCCAAGGGCGGGCTCTCGCTGTTCGAAGGCTCGCTGGAGCTCCGCCAGCGGATCACCAAGACCTGGGGCGCGGTGGCGTTCGTCGACGCCGGCGCGGCCGGGACGAGCGTCGCGCCCGACTTCCGCCATCCGGACGTCGGCGTCGGAGTCGGCGTCCGCTACAACGCCGGCTTCGGCCCGATCCGTTTCGATATCGCAACGCCCCTCTACCGCCGCACCGGCGACGCGCCGATCCAGGTCTACCTCAGCATCGGGCAGAGCTTTTGACCGCCGCAGCGCCGGCGCCGGCGAAGCCGAGACGCAAGCGGCGCTGGCTGCGTCTCGCGGCGTGGAGCGGCCTTGGCCTTGCGATTCTGGCTCTGGCGCTTGGCATCGTCCTGCGCTTGAGCGCGCAAACGGACGCGGGGCGTTCCTTCGTCGCCAGCCGCCTCGAGGGCCTGAGCGTCGGGCGTCTCGGGCGCCTGCACGTCGAGGGGCTTGGCGGCGACCTCTTCAGCGACGCCACCGTGCAGCGGCTGACGATCGCTGACGCGAAGGGCGTCTGGCTGGACGCGCGCGGGATCGACATCGCCTGGCGGCCGCTGGAGCTGATCGGCCGCCGCGCGCACCTGACCAGCGCCGCCGCGCGGCGAGTCCAGATCCTCCGCCAGCCGGAGCTCGGTCCCGAACAGCCTCCGGGCAAGGCGCCGGTCGCGGTGGTCATCGACCGACTGACCGCCGAGATCGAAACGATGCCGGCCGCGAGCGTCGAGCACGGCCTTTTCGGCGTGACGGCGTCGCTCGACGCCGAGCGGGACGGGGCGCTCTCCGGGGCCGTTGCCGCGCAGAGCCGTCTTCGCGCCGGCGACGGCATGACGGCGCGGTTCGACATCGGCGGCGACCGCAGGCTGGCGATCGACGCGACCGCGCATGAGGCTCAGGGCGGGGCGCTCGCCGGCCTCGCCGGCCTGCCCGCCCAGCAGGCGTTCCTGCTCGACCTGCACGCCGGCGGCGCCGAGGGCGTCGGCTGGCTGAGCCTGAAGGCGATGTCGGGGACGCAGTCGATCGCCGAGGCGGACGGGCGCTGGACGCACGATGGCGGACAAGCGGCGGGGCGCCTGTCGCTGGCGGCCTCGCGGTGGACGGCGCCGCTGATGAAGGCGCTCGGTCCTGACGTGCGCTTCTCGGCCGCCGGACGCCCGGCCGCGAACGGCCTTTTCGGCGTCGCCCTCTTTCTGAACGGCGACAACGCCGCCGTGCAGGCGCAAGGGGTCGCCGACGCCGCGCACCTGACCAGCCCGAACGGTCTTAGCGTGACGGCAGAGGTCGCCGACCTTCGCCGCATCGTCGCCGCGCCGGCCATGGGGCGAGGGACATTCGCCGGCCGGCTGACCGGCGGGTTCGCCGACCTGCACCTGACCGGGGAGGCGGCCGTGGAGCAGTTTGGCGTCGCCGGCTATTCGCTGGCGCGCCTCTCCGGTCCGGTGGATATCCTGCACGATCGCGACGCCTGGCGGCTGAAGGTCGACGCAACGGGCGAAGGCGGGCGCGGCGCCGGTCTCCTCGCCGCGCTGGTCGGCGGGCGCCCGCAAGCCAGCCTCGCCGCAAGCCGCCTGGGCGACGGACGCATCCTGATCCAGTCGCTGAGGGCCGCGGGCGCCGGCCTTTCCATCGACGCGACGGGCCAGCAGGGCTTGCTGGGCGACCTCGCGTTCAAAGGCACGCTGCGGCTTTCCAACCTCGCCGCGGCGCGGGCAGGCGCACATGGGGCGGTCGAGGCGCGCTGGTCGGCGGCCCAGGGGCGCGCCGGGCGGCCGTGGAGCTTCGACGTCGACGCGACGGGCCAGGGTCTGGGCACGAGCTTCGCCGAGCTCGATCGGCTGCTGGGCGCAAGCCCGCGCCTCTCCGGCCGCGGCGACTACGACCGCGGAACCTTCGCCATCGATACAGCGACCCTGACCGGGGCCGCCGCGACCGCGCACGCCGCCGGGCCGGTCGGCATCGACGGGACGCTCAAGCTGGCGCTGAACTGGACAGCGCGCGGGCCGTTTGCCGTCGGGCCGGTGGAGATCGCCGGCGACGCCAAGGGCTCCGGCGCGGTCACCGGGACGTTCGCCGCCCCGCGCGCCGACCTCCTGGCCGATTTCGCCGAGATCGACGTCCCCGACCTGACCCTGAAGAGCGCCCACGTCGTGCTCTCCTTCCTGCAGGCGCCGGGCGGGGCGAACGGCGACGTCGCGCTGACCGCGGCCAGCGACTATGGCCCGGCGCACGCGCGCGCCGATTTCCGCTTCCTCCCAGCCGGCGTGGCGCTCACCGGCATCGACGCGGTCGGCGGCGGCGTCACGGCGGCGGGCGCGCTCACGCTGACCAACAACACCCCGTCGGTCGCCGACCTGACGTTGAACATCGGCCCCGGCGCGGTGCTCACCGCCGGCCATGCGGACGCCAAGCTCACGGTCGTCGACGCCGCGGGCGGGCCGAACCTGACGCTGGCGGCGAAGGCCGACGGCGCGGCCTTCCGCAACCTGCCGCTGACCGCGAACGCCGTCTCGCTCAGCGCCAGCGGGCCGATGCGGCAGGCGACCTACAAGATCGACGGCGATCTGGTCTGGTCGGGCGAGCCGCTGTCGCTGAACGGCGCCGGCGCTGCGAGCCAGATCAGCGGCGCCTACGCCATCAGCTTTTCCGGCGCCGGCAAGCTGCGCAAGACCCCCTTCCGCACGCTCTCGCCGGCGCTCTTCAGCGTCGGGGGACCGGCGATGACCGCGAAGGCGAGCGTCGCCATCGGCGCCGGCCGCCTCGACCTCGATGCGCGCGAGACGGGGCGCGACTTCAACGCGACGGCCAAGCTGGCCGGAGTCGACGTCGCCACGCTCGACCAGGACTTCGCCGGCCGCATCGACGCCGACCTTTCGCTTACCGGCCATGACAGGGCGTTGAGCGGAACCCTGACGGCGCACCTCGCCCAGGCGCGGGTCAGCGACGCCTCGGCCAAGCTCGCGATGGACGGCGACCTGAGGG
>DATGKF010000147.1:0-4962 GCA_035294785.1 Caulobacteraceae bacterium
GGCGACATGCACCATCGTGCCGTAGGCGAGGATGGTGACGGCGCTGCCCGGCCGCACCACCGCCGCCCGGCCGAGGGGCACCGAATAATAACCCTCCGGCACCTCGCCCTGCGGGTGCCCGGCCCACGACACCGCCGGCCGGTCGGGGTGACCGTCGAACGGGCCGTTGTAGAGCCGCTTCGGCTCGAAAAAGATCACCGGATCGTCATCCTCGACGGCGCTGATCAGCAGGCCCTTGGCGTCGTACGGGTTTGACGGCATCACCGTCTTCAGCCCGCAGACATGGGTGAACAGCGCCTCCGGGCTCTGGCTGTGCGTCTGACCGCCGAAGATGCCGCCGCCGTAGGGGCTGCGGATGGTCATCGGGCACCAGAAGTCGCCGGCCGAGCGATAGCGCAGCCGCGCGGCCTCGGAGACCAGCTGGTCGTACGCCGGGTAGATGTAGTCGGCGAACTGGATCTCGACCACGGGGCGCAAGCCATAGGCGCCCATGCCGATGGCGATGGCGACGATCCCGCCTTCGCCGATGGGCGTGTCGAAGCAGCGGGTGACACCGTGCTTCTTCTGCAAGCCCTCCGTGGCGCGGAAGACGCCGCCGAAGTAGCCGACGTCTTCGCCGAACACGAGCACGTCCGGATCGCGGGCCAGCATCACGTCCATGGCCGAGTTCAGCGCCTGGATCATGGTCATCTGCGGCATGGCCGGGTCAGCCCTCGATGCTCTTCGACTGCTCGGCGATGTGCCAGGGCGTCTCGGCATAGACGTCGCTGAACATGGCGGCGGCCTTGGTCGCCGGATCGGCCTTGCCGAAGGGCCCTTTCGCTTCGGCCGCGCGCTGGGCGGCGCGCACCTTGAGGTCGATCTCAGCGGCCAGCGCGGCGTGCTGGTCCTCCGACCAGGCGCCGATGCCGATGAGGTGCTGTTTCAGCCGCTCGATCGGGTCGCCCAGCGGCCAGGCCTTCGCCTCGTCGGCGGGGCGATAGCGCGTGGGGTCGTCGCTGGTGGAGTGGCTCTCGGCCCGATAGGTGAAGAGCTCGACCACCGTCGCGCCCAGGTTGGCGCGCGCCCGCTGGGCCGCCCAGTCGGTGGCGGCGTAGACGGCGAGAAGATCGTTCCCGTCCACGCGGAGCGCCGGCAGGCCGTAGCCGATGGCGCGCGCCGCGAAGGTCGTCTCCTCGCCGCCGGCGAAGCCCTGGAAGGACGAGATGGCCCACTGGTTGTTGACGATGTTGAGCACCACCGGCGCCCGGTAGACCTGGGCGAACACCAGCGCCTCGTGGAAATCGCCCTCCGCGGTCGCGCCGTCGCCGATCCAGGCGGCGGCGATATGGGTGTCGCCCCGATAGGCCGAGGCCATCGCCCAGCCGACCGCCTGGCTGAACTGGGTGCCGAGGTTGCCGGAGACGGTGAAGAAGCCGTGCAGCTTGGACGAATAGAGGCAGGGGAGCTGGCGCCCGCGCATGGGGTCGGCGGCGTCCGAATAGACCTGGTGGGCCATCGTCTCGAGCGGATAGCCGCGCCCGATCAGGAGGCCTTGCTGGCGGTAAGTGGGAAAGCCCATGTCGCCCGGGCGGAGCGCCAGCGCCTGGCCGGCGGCGATCGCCTCCTCGCCGGCGGACTTGGCGTAGAAGGTGATCTTGCCCTGCCTTTGCGCGCGGTACATGCGGTCGTCGAAGGCGCGCGTGGTCATCATCGTGGTGAGGCCGGCGATCAGCCGCTCGGGCGCGAGCTTCGGGTCCCATGGGCCAAGGGCGGCGCCGGTGTTGTCCAGCACCCGGATCAGCCCATAGGCCAGCTCGCGGATGTCCTCCGGCTCGACGTCGATCGGCGGCCGCGGCGTCTCGCCCGCGGCCGGCGGAAGGATGTTGGAGAAGTCCGGCGGGTCTCCCGGCCGGCGCGAGGGCGCCGGGATGTGCAGGCTCAGTCGAGGCTGGTCGTTCATCGAAGGCCCTTCGGCGCGTACGCCGCCGCGGAACAGCCGGTCTCCCCTACACCCGCTCCCGCCGAGTCGTCATCAGACCGTGCGCATGGCGCGGTCCTTCTCGTTCGCGCCTCTGATCTGGGTGCGCGCCTCTTCCCACTGCTCGTCGGTCCAGTTGCGCAGCGCCGAGAAGCCGCCGCCGCCCGCCTGGTGCGCCGCGCCGTCGATGGCGATGGTCTGGCCGTTCACGTATTCGGCGCCAGGCCCCATCAACAGCACCGCGAGATTGCAGAGCTCGGGCATCTTGCCGACCCGGCCCATGGGATTGCCGGGGCTGCTGGAGCTGTCGCGGCCGCCGCCGGGGTTGAGCCTCGCCCAGGCGCCTTCGGTGGGGAAAGGCCCCGGCGCGATGGCGTTCAGGCGGATGTTCTTCGGGCCCCACTCCACGGCCAGCGACTGGGTCATGATGTGCAGGCCAGCCTTCGACATCGCCGAGGGCACCGTGAACGGGCCGCCGTTCCAGACCCATGTGGTCAGGATCGAGAGCACCGAGCCCGGCTTCTTCTCGGCGATCCAGCGCTTGCCGCAGTCGAGCGTGCAGAAGAAGGAGCCGCGGAAGACGATGTTGGCGATGGCGTCGAAGCCGCGCGGCGACAGGTCCTCGGTGCGGCTGATGAAGTTGCCGGCGGCGTTGTTGACCAGGCCCGTGAGCGCGCCGCCGTCGGACCAGATGTGGTCGAGGGTCTCGGTGATCGCCTCCGGCACGCGGATGTCGCAGGCCTGGGCCACCACCTTGCCGCCGTGGGCGTCCATGAGCGCCTTGGCGGTATCGTTCAGCACCCCGCCGCGCCGGCCCCAGATGTAGACCTCGGCGCCCAGGATCAGGAACGCCTCGGCCATCTCCCTGCCCAGCCCCGTGCCGCCGCCGGTGACCAGGATCCGCTCGCCCTTCATGAGGCCGGGTTTGAACATCAGGTCGTCGAGCTGCATGGGCGTCCTCCGCGGATTGGCGAAGGACACTCGGCGACTGACGGCGGGGAAGGTCAAGGGCCGGCGGCGCGGCGCCGGCTCACGCGAGCCGGATCTCCTTCAGCCGTTCGGCCAGATAGGCGCGCGCGGTGATGGGCTCAGGGTAGCGGTTCGGCGCGGCGGCGCTCACGCAGCCCGCCAGCGTCTCGAGCCGATAGTCGGGCTCGAAGTGCAGGAAGAAGGGCATCGAGTAGCGGGCGACGCCGCTCCGGTCGGGCGTCGGGTTGACGACCCGGTGGGTGGTCGAGGGCAGGCGATGGTTGGTCAGCCGCTGGAGCATGTCGCCGACATTGACCACGACCGCGCCCGGGGCCGGGTTCACCGCCAGCCAGCGGCCGTCGCGATCGAGAAGCTCGAGCCCGGCCTCCTCGGCGCCGAGGAGCAGAGTGATGGCGTTGATGTCTTCGTGCGCGCCGGCGCGAATGGCCGGTCCGAGCCCGTCCGTGGGCGGGTAGTGGAGCAGGCGCAGGATGGAGTCCCCGTCGGCGATCGCGTCGGCGAAATGGCCGCGCGGCAGGCCGAGGCGGACGGCGATGGCGGCGAGCAGCGTCTGGCCCAGCGCGTCGAACGCCGCGTAGAGGGCGCCGATCGCCGGCTCGAACGCCGGAAGCTCAGCGGGCCAGACGTTGCCGGCGCGGCCGACGTGCCAGAACTCCTTCAGATCGGCGTGCCGGGCGCCCTTGGCGGTCTCGACGCCGAAGGGGATGTAGCCGCGCTGGCCCCGCGCGCCCTCGATCAGGTAGCGGCGCTTGGCCGCATCGGGCAGCGCGAAGAACGCCTTGGTCGCCGCCAGCGCATCGGCGATCGCGGCGGCCTCGATCCCGTGGTCTTCGACCACCGCAAAGCCATAGCGCTCGAACGAGCGGCCAAGCGCCTCGGCGAATGCGTCGAAACGTCCCTCGGCGAGGGTCAGGGAAACCGGTTCGATGGCCAAGGACGACTCGCGCGCGTTTGCGCGGTCATACCCGGATTGTCGGAAAGAGGGCTAGAGCGCGCGCACCCGGCGGAGCGTTTCGGCGCACTCAAGCTGAGCCCGCCGCTCGGCGATTTCGGCGTAGACGTCGGTGCGTTCGAGGTCTTCGCGCGAGTCGAAGGCGGAAAACGGCAGAGCGCCTTCGGGGACCGGGTCGAGTTCGATCGGTAGATCCATCGCCTTTTGCCTCCTCGGCCCCCTGGTTAACGGACTATTAGCCATTTCATCTTGGCTGGCATCCGCGAAGCAAACAACGCCGTTCGCGCGAAAAGGGCGCAGGCTCACGAAGACTTGACCGTGCGAGCGCCTCGGCGCGCCGAGACTCCGGCCCCAGTTATCAACATTCAGATTGGGTGTTGGCTATCGCTTCACGACGGCGTTACCATGCGGTTCGGACGCCGCGTCGGGGCGGCGGGCTCGGCCGCACCATGCGCAACGCCGGCTCGCGCCAACGGGAGTAGAGCGTCGGCAGAGGAAGCCGTTTTGCAGCGTACGATTACCGAGGGGCCGGACTACTTCCACAAGGTCGTCGATTGCCAATGGGCCTGCCCGGCGCACACGCCGGTGCCGGAATACATCCGTCTGATCGCGGAGCGCCGCTACGCCGACGCCTACATGATCAACTGGAAGTCCAACGTCTTCCCCGGAATCCTCGGGCGCACCTGCGACCGGCCCTGTGAACCGGCATGCCGCCGCGGACGGGTCGAGGACGAGCCTGTGGCCATCTGCCGGCTGAAGCGCGTCTCCGCCGACAACAAGGGCGAAATCGCCGACCGCCTTCCGACCGCCGCCCCGACCAGGAACGGCAAGCGCATCGCCTGCGTCGGCGCCGGCCCGGCCAGCCTGACGGTGGCCCGCGACCTCGCGCCGCTGGGCTACGAGATCGTGCTCTTCGATTCCGACCCGACGTCGGGCGGCATGATCCGCAGCCAGATCCCCCGCTTTCGCCTGCCGGAGACGGTGATCGACGAGGAGGTCGGCTACATCACCGGCATGGGCGGCATGGAGCTTCGCCTGGGCGAACGGATCGACAGCCTGA
>DATGKF010000148.1:0-21208 GCA_035294785.1 Caulobacteraceae bacterium
CGGTCAGCGTCTTGGCGGCCGGATCGAGCGTCGCGGCTATGCGATAGTCGGCGCGGTTCTGCCAATAGTCGGGACCGGGCGCCCCGCTTCCCGATCGATACCCGTTGACCGCCTCGGGCATCGCCTGCGGCGCGAAGGTCACGAGCGGGTCGAACGCCGGCTTGGGGGCCGCGCTCTGCGCCCCGGCGGCGGCGAAGCCCCCGAGGCCCACGACGAGGCCGATCGCGAACAGCAACTTGCGCATCGAAGGCTCCCCAACCGCACGGTCACAACCCCTTAGACCGCCGCCGCGGCGAGCGGGAGGTGCTTCCCGCGTGCAACCCTGATCGGATAAGGTGATGAGAGGCCGAGAAAGGCCAGCTTACGTTCCGCGAAGAAGGAGTTCTGCGATGATCGACGTCTATTTCTGGCCCACCGGCAACGGCAAGAAGGTGATCATCGCGCTGGAGGAGATGGGTCTCCCCTACAAGATCACGCCAGTGAACATCGGCCGCGGCGACCAATTCAGCGCCGACTTCCTCAAGATCGCGCCCAACAATCGCATGCCGGCGATCATCGACAACGAACCGAAGGGCGGCGGCGCGCCGCTCCCCATCTTCGAATCCGGCGCGATCATGATGTATCTCGCTGAAAAGAGCGGGAAGTTCTGGCCGCAGGAGACGCATGCGAAATACGAGGTCGCCCAGTGGATGTACTGGCAGACCGGCAACCAGGGCGCCAAGCTCGGCGAGCAGGGCCACTTCCGCCGCGCCGCCATGAACAAGGACAACGGCGACCTCACTTACGCGGTGAAGCGCTTCGACAACGAAGCCCACCGGCTCTACGGCGTCATGAACCTTGGCCTGCACAACAAGGAATGGCTGGCCGCCGGCGAATACACGATCGCCGACATGATCTGCTATCCGTGGATGACCAACTCCGACATGCGCGGCATCGACCTCGGCGAATTCCCGAACGTGAAGCGCTGGCTCGACGCCGTCGCCGCCCGGCCGGCCGTGGCCAAGGCGATGGCGATGGGCCCCGAGTTTCGCGAGGATCCAGCCACGATCACGCCGGAAGAACGCGAGCGCCGCTCCGGCCTGATGGCCAACCAGCGCGCTCGCCCCATCCCCGCCGAATGGGGCGCCGCCGCCGGCTAGGGCGCGCGCCATGCGCCGTCGCGAAGCCGAGAGGCACCGGACCGGGCGCGTCGGCTGGTTGCGCGCCGCAGTCCTGGGCGCCGACGACGGCATTCTCTCAACGGCGAGCCTCGTCCTGGGCGTCGCCGCGGCCCACGGAAATCGCGGCGGCGTTCTTGTCGCGGGCGCGGCGGCGCTCGTCGCCGGCGCGATGTCCATGGCCGCGGGCGAATACGTCTCGGTGCGCTCCCAGGCCGACACCGAAGCGGCCGACCTGAAGCTCGAGCAGGAAGAGCTCGCCACGCACAACGAGAGCGAACACAGGGAACTGGCCGCCATCTACGTCGGGCGGGGCCTGGACCCGGCTCTGGCCAGACAGGTCGCAGATCAGCTGATGGCGCACGATGCGCTGGGCGCGCATGCCCGCGACGAACTCGGGATCTCCGAGACCTTGAAGGCCAAGCCGTTGCAAGCGGCTTTCGCATCGGCGGTCAGCTTTTCCACCGGCGCCGCCCTCCCGCTGCTCATCACAGCCACGGCGCCCATGGCGAGCCTGTCGGCGTTTGTCGCCGCGACGTCGCTGGCGTCGCTTGCCGCGCTCGGCGCCCTGGCGGCGCGGGCGGGCGGCGCGAGCATGACCAAGGGAGCCGCGCGGGTACTTTTCTGGGGCGCCCTGGCCATGGGAACCACCGCCGGCGTGGGCGCCCTCGTCGGAACGGTGGTCTGAAGCGCAGAGGAAGGCCTAGGCCAGCCCCCGCCCGCCCCCTAGCCAAACACGATCGGCAGTTCGCGGAACCCGAAGAGGATGCCCATCGGCACGCGTTTGCCCGGGCTGGCGCCCGGCGCGATCGTTTCGAACCGGTCGACCAAAGCGCTCATCGCCGCCTTCGCCTCCATGCGCGCCAGTGGGGCGCCGATGCAGGTGTGGACGCCGTGGCCGAAGGCGAGGTGCCGTTCGCGCTCGCGCGCCAGTTCGAACGCGGCCGCTTCGCCCCACTTTGCCGGATCGCGGTTGGCGGAGGCGAGGTAGATCATCACCAGCTGGCCGGCCGGGATGGTCTGGCCGCCGATCTCGACGTCGGCCTTCGTCCGCCGCATGACCATCTGCGCCGGCGAGTCCACGCGCAGCGACTCCTCGATGGCCGCCTCGATCAGCGCCGGATCGCCACGCATCGCCGCCCAGTCGTCGGGCGCGGCGGCCAGGCGGTTGAGCAGGTTGCCCAAAAGGTTGGTCGTCGTCTCGTTGCCGGCGATCATCAGGAGGATACAGAAGGCCACCACCTGCTGGTCGGTCAGCGTCTCGGTGGTGTCGCTGACCTTGGTCAGCGCGCTGATCAGGTCGTCGCCTGGGGCGGCGCGGCGCTCGGCGGCGAGGCCCGCGAAATAGACGCCCAGCTCCATCAGCGTCTTCATCCGGTCGCCCTCGAACGGGCTCTCCTGAATGCCGACGATGGCGTTCGACCAACGCTTGAAGTCCATCGCCCGGTCGGTGGGCACGCCCATCATGCCGGCGATGACGGCGACCGGCAGCGGCGTTGTGATCGCGTCGACGACGTCGATCTCCTCACCCTTCGGGATGGCGGCCGCGAGATCCCGCGCCATCTGCTCGATGGCCGGCCGCATCGCCTCCATCGCCGCCGGCGTGAATGCCTTGGCCAGAAGGCCTCGCAAGACCGAGTGGCGCGGGGGATCGTCCGTCAGCAGCGGGAAGCCGCCCGCCGCCAGCCCGCCCATGGCCCCGCCGCCTCCGCCGCCGCCCATGGCGGAAGACGAGAAGTGCTCGTGGTCGAGCAGGATGGCGCGAACGTCGTCGAAGCGGCTCGCCACCCAGAAACCGGACGCGTCCTTGTAGAGCGGCGCCTCCTCGTGCAGGCGCTCGATGAAGGCGTCCTTGCCCTGCGCCGCGATCCCTTCGCGCAGGCTGATCTCGCCGTCGGCCATCTTGGGTTTTCTCCCAGCGCCCCCGCCGTAAGCTAGGCCGACGGCGGCCCAGTGCAAGGCCGCCGACGCTTCAGTCGCCCGTGCAGAGGCCGGCGCCGTTCAGGGTCTCGCGCATCTCGGAGACGACCACCGACGGGCCGGCCAGGCAGACCGGGCGGGCGGCGATGGTCGCGTCGCCGAACCGGCCCTGCTCCACCTCGAGCATCGCCAGCTCGTAGCGCAGCTCGAGCCGGAACGGTTCTGCGAGCGCGATCCCCTGCATCTCCGGGTCGGTGAGGGCCGTGCGGACCTCGCCCTCCGCGGCGCGCCAGTCGTGGAAGCTCTCGTAGTAAGCGGCGCGGAACATGTGGGCGCGCGGGTCGTGCGGGTAGGCGGCGATGAGCTCGGCCGAGCGCGAGGCGCCTTCGGCCGCCGTCTTCGGCATCTCGGCCTCGGTCATTAGGAGCTGCCCCCGCGCCTCATAAGCCGGCAAGCGCAAGGCGACCATGCAGAAGGCCAGCGCCACGGCGCCGGCGCCGAGACACGCCAGGCTGCGGACCGACCGCTCGTGGCCCGGCAGCGGATCGTCCTCCGGCCAGGTCGCCTGCACGATGAAGCCCATCAGCGCGCCGGCGGTCCCGCCGCCGAAGTGGGTGCTGAAGTCGGTCACTAGGCTTGCGTTGGCGGGCGATCCCCAGGGAACGAGCGCGGGCAGCGCCAGGACGGCGCAGACCAGGCGCAGCCGAAGCGCCCAGCCGAAGGCGCCGAGGTGAAAGCTCAACACGAAGCCGGCGGCCAAGAGCCCCATGATCGCGCCCGATGCGCCCACCGTCGGGACGTCGGGTGGGTTGAGCAGCAACGCCGCCGCCGCCCCGCCCAGTGCGGAAACGAGAAAGGTCAGCGCCAGCCAGGCGCGCCCGATCAGGTGCTCCAACATCCAGCCGACCGCGAGAAGCACCGCCGCATTGCCGAGAACGTGGGCCATGCTGGCGTGCAGGAAGGGCGCGGTGACGATCCGCCACCATTCGTCCGACCCCAGAGCGAGATTGCGGTCGAGGGCGCCGAGCGCAACCAGCGTCTGGCCGCTCACCGTGTAGCCGGCCGCCCCGTCGCCGAACGCCTGCTCGCCGGCGAACACCAGGAACAGCAGCAAGAGGACGCCAGTGGTCAGATAGGGGATCTCGATGGGTCGGGAGGGCCGCAATGCGCCCGCCGGGGCGTCGATCGTCGCCGCCGCGCGCAGCGAGGCGAGGCCGGCGCCCGTGCGCCCCTCGTCCGCGATCTGCGAGAAGCTCATGCGCGGCGTCCGCGCATGTCGGCCCGGCGGTCAGCGCGCTCCATCCTGGGCGACTCCGAAAACCTGTGCCGAAACGGGACGACACGGCTTTCGCCCTACAAGTCGGGGACCATTCGCGCGGCAGGCGAGCTTCGCGTCCGCGCCGCGCCGGGTCGCGAACCTTTCCGTTCTTTCACTTGCTTTTCGGGCCCGGACCAGCCGAGATCGCGTTCGGGGTGGACCATCCTGGGAGAGTTCCTTGACCGACGACCTGCGGCCGGCCGCGACAGGCCGACTGAAGCTTTCGACGATCCTGACCTTCTCCCTCGCCACCATCCCGACCAGCGCACTCGGGATTGCGCTTGGCATCTACCTGCCGCGATATTTCGCCGGGCACCTCGGCGTAGGGCTGGGCGTGGTCGGCGCGGCCTTCTTCGCCGTCCGCATGATCGACATTCCGGTCGATCCGGTGCTCGGCGTCCTCATGGACCGCACACGAACGCGGATCGGCCGCTACCGCGTCTGGTTCCTGACCGGCGCGCCCATCCTCATGCTGGCGGTCTATCAGCTGTTCATGGCCAAGCCCGGCATCGGCGAGGTCTACATCGTCGGCTGGCTGCTCGTCCTGTACCTCGGCACCTCGATCCTCGGCCTTTCCCAGGGCGCCTGGTCGGCGACGCTCGCGCCCGAATACAACGAGCGGACGCGCCTCTTTGGCATCACATCGATGGTGAGCATCGTCGCCACCGTCGCGGTGCTCGCGATCCCGATCATCCCGACGCACCTTTCTGAAGCGGCCGATGTCCAGGCGATGGGGTGGGTCGCGATCCTTCTTGCGCCGCTGTGCGTCGGCATCGTCGCGTGGCGGGTGCCCGAGAAGGTCTCCGCGGACGTCGAGACCCATCGCTTCCCACTCAGCGACTACCTGGCCATCGCCCGGAAGCCCGAGATTCTAAGGCTTTTCTTCGCCCAAGCCTGCCTGACCCTCGGCCCAGGCTGGATGAGCGCGCTCTATCTCTTCTTCTTCGGCGACGTGCTGCACTTCTCGTTCGCCCAGTCGTCGGGCCTACTGATCCTCTACATCCTGGCGGGCGTGGCCGGCGCGCCGGCGACGGCCTGGGTCTCCTCGCGGCTGAACAAGCATCGCACGCTGATCGCCGCCACCACCGCCTACTCGATCGGCCTTTGCACGATCTTCGTCCTGCCGCGCGGCCAGTTTTTCGTCACCGCGCCGGTGATGCTGTGGTGCGGGTTCATGGCCTCCGGCTTCGGCCTTCTCACCTCCTCGATGACCGCCGACGTCGGCGACGAGGTCCGGCTCGAGCAGGGCCGCCAGCGGATGAGCCTGATCTATTCGGTCACCGGCCTCGCGGCCAAGATCGCCGGCGCGTTCGCCTTCGCCTTCTCGTTCGGGCTGTTGGCCGCGGTCGGCTACCAGGCCAAGGAAGGCGCGCACAACACCCAGGCCGCGATCCAGTGGCTCGAGTACATCTACATTCTCGGCCCGATCTTCTTCGTCATGGTCGGCGGCGCCTGCTTCGTTGGATGGAAGCTGGACGCAACGCGGCACGGCGAGATCCGCGCCGCACTGGACGCGCGCGACGCCGCGCTGGGCGAGGCGGCGCTGCTCGAGGGCCTGACCGGCCAGGCGGTCGCCGCCCCGGCGCCAGGCGAGTAGCGTGGTCGCCGCCAGCCTCGCCGAACGCCTGGGCTATGCGCACGACGACCACATCCTCATCGTCAACTGCGACGACCTCGGCTCGAGCCACGCGGCGAACGTCGCCATCGAGGACGCGTTCCGGCGCGGCTTCGCCACAAGCGCGACACTGATGGTCCCTTGCCCATGGGCATTCGAGGCGGCGGAGCGCCTGCGCGGGTTCGACGTCGGCGTGCACCTGACGCTCACCGCCGAATACGCTGGCTATCGCTGGCGCTCTCTGACCGGCGCCAGGTCGCTGCACAACGCCGACGGCTACCTGCCCGCCACCGCCGACGAGGTGTTCGCCAACGCCAGCTTGGACGACGCTCGCGCCGAGTGCCGCGCCCAGATCGCCCAGGCGCTGGCCTGGGGGCTCGATGTCACCCACATCGACACCCACATGGGCGCCGTGCAGACCGACCCGCGCTTCCACGCCCTCTACATCGACCTCGCCGCGGAGTTCCGCCTGCCGCTGCGCATGGCCGGCGAGAGCGGCGAGCGGGTGCTGGGGTTCGAGTGCCGGCGGCCGGCGGCCGAGCGGGGCCTGCTCTTCACCGACCACTTCATTTCGCCGCGCTGGGCGGAGCCGACCCGGCCGGTGCTCGAGTCCCGCATTCCAAAGCTTCGCCCCGGCGTGACCGAGATCTACCTGCACCCGGTCGTCGATGGCCCGGAGCTGCGCGCCTACGATCCCGCCGCCGCCGACATCCGCGCCGGCGACTACCGCAACATCATGGACGCCGACCTCCGCGACCTGATCGAGCGCTCGGGCGTCCGGCTGATCAGCTACCGCCCGTTGCGCGATCTGCAGCGGGCGAACGCCTGAGCCGATGCACGAGCTTCTCACCCACGAGCAGCGCGTCCGCCGCGCGCGTCGCCGCCTCGGCGAGATCGCCGCCTGGCGCGTGCGCGCAACGCAGCCGCTTGGCCCGTTCACCTTCGATGGCGCCCCTATCGCCGTGGGCGATGCGTGGCCGGACGAGCGCGGCCTGCACGTCCTCGACGGCGGCGCCTTCGCCGTCCCGGCCGACTGGCCGCTGGATGAAGCGCGCCTCTCGCTCGACTCCGGCGGCGAGAGCCTGCTGACCATCGTCTACGATGGCGGCCCGTCCAACACCCTTGGCCTCGATCCCAACCACAACGAGTTCCCGCTCGACGCCCGGACCGGGGCCCTGCGCATCGAGGCGGTGGCCAAGAGCGCCTTCGGCCAGGCCGTGCCCGATCCGCACTTCCGCCGCGCCGAGCTTCGCCGGCTCGAGCCGGACCTCGTCGCCTTCGTGCGCACCGCCGAACTCGCCATCGCCCTCGCCGGCGCGCTGGGCGAGCACGACCTCTCGCCGCTCGTTCTCGAGGCGGTCGAGGACGCCATCGTCCGCATCGCCATGCCGACCCGCACGCTCGATGTGGTGGGGCGCGAGAGCCCTTTCGCGCGCGGCTACGGCGGTCGCGACGACGAACCGCGCCACTTCCCGATCACCGAACTCGACGAGGCTGCCCGCGCCTCGATCGCCCCCGCCCATGCCTGGCTGACCGCAGAGCTTGCGGCGCTGCGCGAGCGCTTTCCGCCGCAAGGCGCGGTCGCCTACGTCGGCCACGCCCACATCGACACCGCCTGGCTCTGGCCCATCGAGGAGACACGCCGCAAAGTCCGCCGCACCTTCGGCACGGCCGTCGACCTGATGAAGCGCAACCCCGACTTCCGCTTCGTCCAGTCCTTCGCCGAGTACTACCGGGAGCTCGAGGACGAGGATCCGGCGCTGCTCGCCGCCGTGCGCGAGCAGGTCGCCGCCGGCCGCTGGGCGCCAGCGGGCGGCCTCTGGGTCGAGCCAGACATCAACATGCCGTCGGGCGAGGGCCTCGTCCGCCAGGCCCTCTACGGCCAGCTGCACTTCGAGAAGACGTTCGGGGCGCGCCACACCGCCGGCTGGCTGCCAGACACGTTCGGCTTCTCGACGGCGCTGCCGCAGATCCTGAAGGGCGCCGGCCTCACCAGCCTCTTCACCATCAAGCTCGGCTGGTCGGAGACCAACCGCTTCCCCCACACCCGCTTCTGGTGGGAGGGCATCGACGGCAGCCGCGTGCTGGTGCAGCAGTTCAACCGGCCGGAAGACACCTACAACGGCCTCGTCGACCCCAACTCGCTGCTGCGCGCCTGGCGCACACACTCGGACAAGCGGTGGGCGAGCGAGGTCCTGCAGCCCATCGGCCACGGCGACGGCGGCGGCGGCCCCACCGCCGAGATGATCGAGGCCCAGCGCGTGCTGGCCGGCTTCCCGCTGCTGCCGAAGACCCGCTGGGTGACGCCGGAGGCTTACTTCGACCAGGCGCATGCCGAGGCGGCCGCAACGCCGATCGCCACCTGGGTCGGCGAACTCTATCTCGAATATCACCGCGGCGTTCTGACCAGCCAGGGCCGCACCAAGCGCCTGCATCGCCAGGCCGAGCGCGGGCTCGTCGCCGCCGAGGCGCTGGCCGGCGTCGCGGCGCTGCTCGGCGGCGCGCAGCCGGCCTCGCTGGCCGACCACTGGCGCCTGGTCATGATCAACCAGTTCCACGACATCCTGCCCGGCTCCAGCATCACCGACGTCTACACCCGCACGGAGCGCGAACTCGGCGAGGTCGTCGCCGCGGCCGGCGAGGCTGCCGACGCCGCGCTGGGCGCGATCGCCGAACGCCTCGGCGAGGACGGCGAGCCCGGCCTCCTGATCGCCAACCCCGATCTCAACGAACGCCCCGTCCGTATCGAGAGCGCCACGCCGCTGCCCGGCGGCCAGCCGGCGGAGAACGGTTTCGTCCTCGCCGCCGACGCCCGCGTCCCGCCGCTCGGCGTGCTGACCGGCCGCCCGGCGCCCGCCAGCGGCGTTTCGGTCTCCGATCGCGTCTTGGAGAACGCCTTGCTGCGCGTCGAACTCGGCGACGACGGCGCGCTCGCCAGCGTCTTCGACAAGCGCGTCGGCCGCGAGGTGCTCGACGGCCGCGGCAACCAGATCTGGGCCTACCGCGACCAGCCGCGCGACTACGACGCCTGGGACGTCGAGGGCGATTACCAGCGCTCCGGCGACGAGCTCGTCGCCGAGGCCATCGAGACCGTCGAGACCGGCCCCCAGCGCGGCGCGCTCCGCGTCACGCGCCGCATCGGCGCCTCGACCATCGCCCAGTCGGTCCGCCTCTGGGCCAACGCGGCGCGCATCGACTTCGCCACCCGTTTCGACTGGCGCGATCGCCGCATCCTCCTGAAGGCCCGCTTCCCGCTCGCCATTCGCGCCGACCACGCGACCTTCGAGTGCGCCTTCGGGGTCCACCGCCGCCCGACCCACGCCAACACCAGTTGGGACGCGGCCAAGTTCGAGGTCGCCTGCCACCGCTTCCTCGACCTCTCGGAGCCCGGTTACGGCGCGGCCCTCCTCAATGACGGGCGCTACGGCTGCCACGCGCGCGGGAGCGAGCTGGGCTTAAGCCTCCTCCGCTCGCCCATCCTGCCCGACCGCCTCGCCGACGAGGGCGAGCAAAGCCTCACCTATTCGCTGCTGCCCCACACCGGCGACTGGATCGAAGGCGGCGTGCTGGCCGAGGCGGAAGACCTGAACCGCCCCCTCTTCCACCACCCCCACGCCGGCCCTGACGCAATCCACGCCCCGCTCCGCGTCACCGGCCAGCCCACGGCGCTCGGCGCGCTAAAGCCCGCAGAGGATGCCGACGGCCTGATCCTTCGCCTCTACGAGCCATCCGGCGCCCGCGGCCCGATCACGGTCGAACCGCCGCCTGGCTGGCGCGTGGTGGGCGAAGCGAGCCTGCTCGAGGATGCGATCGATGCGCCGGCCGAAACGATCCGCCCGTTCGAGGTGCGCTCGTTCAGGCTCCGCCGCCCGGACTGAGCGCGTCGGCGCTCGGGATTGTCAGTGCACGCCGCCGTTGCGTTGCCAGGCGCCGCTGCGCTTGATCCAGACTTCGCGCATGTGCGGCTCGTCGGTGAGGATCTCGATCGCGTCGGCGCTGGGACAGACGCGCTCGGCCCGCGCGAAGGCGGCGCGTCGGGCGAGGCCGAAATCCACCGCCGCCTCGAAGTCCGGATAGGCGAACTCAAGCCGGTTGGGGCCGGGCGTCTCGGTGAAGAGAGTGCAGGTCATGCGCATGACACGTTCCGATTTTATAGCCCCGGGCCCAACTCCAGCCACGCGCGGAACGTTTTCCGCCAAGCTTGGTTCCCGCATGGCGCTGACCTCTACCCCCGGCGCGTCGACCAGAAGCGCGCGAGCGCGGCGAGCAGCCCGGCCGGGTTGTCTTCCTGCACATTGTGTCCCGCGTCCGGGACAACGGCCCACGCCCCGTCGCGGAACGCGCCAGCGAAACGAGCGGCCGCCTCCTCGGGGAACACCGGGCTGCGGGCGCCGCGGACGACGAGGCAGGGCGAGCTCAACCGCTCGGCGGCGGCGGCCATTTCCTCGGCCTTGGCGAGGACCGCGGGATAGTCGACGGCGCGCCGCTCGTCGAAGGCCCACGCCCACGCGCCATCGTCACGGCGACGCATCATGGCGGCCATGCGGTAGGCGATCCGCTCGCGGTCTCTGAGGGGGCTGGTTTGCATGGCGGACTCGATGACGGCTTCGGGGCCCTCGCCGGGGTCGATCCGCGCGAAGAAGCTGCGCATCCGGGCAGTTCCTTCGAACAGCACGCCCGGCCCGACGTCGACGGTCACCAGACTGGCGACGCGGTGCGGCGAACCGGCGGCGAAGTGGGTCGCGATGAGACCGCCATACGACATGCCGACGAGATGCGCTTCCGACCAGCCGAGGTCATCGAGCGCAGCGCCCACATCGGCGACATGGGACTCGAAGGCATAGTCGGCGGCCCTGTCGCTGTCGCCGTGGCCGCGCAGGTCGAGCGCGACGGCGCGAACCGTCCCGCGCAGGCCGAGGCAGACGTAGTCCCAGGTCTGCGCCGTCAGTCGTCCGCCATGCAGGAAGAGAGCCGGCGGTCCCTCGCCGCCCCAGTCCAGTGCGTGCAGCTTCAGTCCGCCGGCTCCGGCCAGGGCGATGTGGCGCGGCGGCGTCGTATCGTCGAATTCGACACCCAGCCGACGGGCGAGCGAGGGCAAGGCGACGAAGTCTGCGCCTTGCCCGGGCGCTGAGCCGGCCCCTACGATGCTGGCGAGCAAATCGCTCATGCGGGGCGCGGAAAATGGCTTCGGGCACGTCCAAACGCATCCGGCGCACGCCCGAAGCCGCCAGGCTGGCTATCCTGGAGGCGGCAGAACGCCGGCTGATCGACGGCGGTCCCGAAAGCGTGCGGGTGCAACACATCGCCGCCGACCTCGGTGTGACCGACGCCGCCGTGCATCATCACTTCGGCAGCCGGGAGGCCCTGATCGACTCGGTGCGGCGCTTTTCCGCGCGACGGCTTCTCACCGACATCGACGCTATCCTCGCGGCCTGGGATGTCGATCAGCTCGACATGCATCGCCTCGGCGAGCTCTTCCGGAAAACCTACTCGGACCGCGGCGCGAGCCGGCTCATCTTTTGGGTGGCGCTGTCCGGCCGCAAGCCCCAGGGCTCCGGGCTTATGCAAGGGTTGATTGAGGCCGTCCACGAGGCGCGGGAGCGCCGCGCGCGGACGCAAGGTCGCGCGGCGCCGCCGATCTCCGACACCCGATTCGTGATTGCGCTTCTCAGCAGCGTCCACGCCTTGATGCCGGTCGCCGGCGACGCCGTCTTGCTGGCCGCCGGCGACGATGCCGGCGATGCGGGGACGGAGCGCTTCCTCGACTGGGTTGCGAGGCTGCTCGAGGCGCACATGAGCATGGCTGGCGTCTGACCGGTCGACACGCTTCCGCATTCGCTCTCACCCTTACCTTGAGTAGTCAAGGTATGATGGCTCGAGCCAGGCGTCAACGTCGCTCGGGCGCGGCTTCGTCGTAGAAGCGGGCCAGGTCGGCCTTCATGGCGCGCAGGGCCACCGGGTTCAGGTAGACCATGTGCCCGGACGGATAGTAGGCGAAGCGCACGTTGCCCTTCAGCGCCGGGTCGAGCTGCATGTGGCCGAGGTCGTACTCGGTGCCGAAGAACGGCGTCGCCAGGTCGTAGAGGCCGTTCAGCGAATAGAGCAGCAGGTGCGGGTTCTCGCGCATCGCCTCGGAGAGGTCGAGCGCCACGTCCGCCTGGTTCGAACCGTTCCCGCCGCCAAGCCCGGCGGCCTTGTGGTCGAAGTCCCATTGGATGCCGGAGGAATAGTAGGTCGGCCGGTAGGTGAGCTCGGTCTGATAGCCGAGGTCGCGCGCCAGATAGTCGTGGAAGGCGGCGACGAAGGCGCCGGTGATGCCGGTGTCGGACGGATCGAACTCCGGCGACTCGCCGGCCGCGTCGAAATCCGATCCGGTGAAGCGGTCGTCGTAGCGGCCGAGCGTCAGCCGCTGGTCGCGCAACAGCTCCTTGCGGAAGCGGCCGGGCGAGACGCGCAGATCGGAGGCCAGGATGTAGTCGACCGGCAGGCCGATGTAGCCCGCCATCTTCTGCGCGACATCGCGGCGCTCGGCGTCCGAAAGGTCCTGCGCCCTGGCCAGCGCCAAGGCGTAGGGGCCGCGCGCGAACTCCCGCACCTCTCTTAAAAAGGCGTCGATGTCCGCCGGCGGATTGGCCAGCCGATGGTGGTAGACGGCCGCCGCCGCGTAGCTCGGCAGGTAGTTGACCATCTGCTGGTCGAAGCCCGGCTGACGCACGCCGTAGTTCAGGATCGACGACAGCAGGATCACCCCGTTCAGCTGCACCCCGTCTTCCTGCAGGCGGTAGGAGAGGCCCGCCGAGCGCGTCGTGCCGTAGGATTCGCCGAAGATGAACTTGGGGGCGTTCCAGCGTTCGTTGACCGTCAGCCAGCGCTCGATGCCGCGGGCGAAGGCGTCGATGTCCTCGTCGGTGCCCCAGAACGCCTTGAGCTTGGTGTCGCCGACCGGACGCGAAAAGCCGGCCCCGACCGCGTCCAGGAACACCAGGTCCGACTTGTCGAGCAGGCTGTCGGGGTTGTTGGCGACCGTGAAGGGCGCGTTATGGGTCGCCTCGGGGCTGTCGGTCTCGACGTGCACCGGCCCCAGCGATCCCATGTGCAGCCACAGCGTCGATGAGCCCGGACCGCCGTTGTACAGGAACGTCACCGGCCGCCGGGCCTCGCCGGTCGTGTAGGCCACATAAAACATGCTCGCCGTCGGCTTGCCGTCGTCGTCGCGCAGGGTGAGCGTGCCGGCCGTGGCCGTGTAGGCGATCGTCCGTCCCCCGATCACCGCCGTGTGCCGGCTCACGCGCCGCACCTCGACGATGGGCGCGGTGGCGATCTCGGCGTCCGTCAGCTTGCGGCAGTTGGCGCGCTCCGCGCGCGCATCGCCCTTGCCGGCGTCGGCCCCGGTGGCGGCGTCGTGGCCGTCGCAGGCGGAGTCCATGCGGGCGCCCTCGACGGCGTCGGGGCGATCGGCGGGCGTGGTGCGCCCCGGCTCGTCCGCAGCCGGCCGCTCAGTGCGATTCGGCGCCGGCCGGCTCGCCTGCGCCTGCATGCTGGATTCCGGGCCATAGTCGCGGGTCTGCGCCGTGAGCGCGGCGGGCGTGAGGAAAAGGCCCGCGGCGAGCGCGGCGGCGAACGCGAGACGCATGGCGACAGAACCCCCGGATCGGAACAGCCCGTCTCCTATAGCACCGCCGATTTGGCCGTGATCAACTCCCGACCGCATGCAGGGGATGACGCCGGATCTGGCGGACCGTTTCGCCGCTATCGCGCTCGGGCACGTCGGCCGCGAGTACCCGAACGCGCCCGGTCTGGTGCTGAGCGGCCCCGGCGATTTCGCCGCGCCGCGCGCGCTGCACCCGATCTTCTACGGCAGCTTCGACTGGCATTCCGCGGTCCACAGCCACTGGCTGCTCGCCCGCCTGCTGCGCCGCTTCCCGCAGATGGCCGCGGCCGGCGCGGTGCGCGGCTGGCTCGATCAAGCCCTCACCGAGGACGCCGTCGCCGGCGAGCTCGCCTACCTCGCCCGCCCCGGGACCGCCGGCTTCGAGCGCCCCTACGGCTGGGCCTGGCTCCTGATGCTGCAGGCGGAGCTCGAGCAGCACGCCGATGAGCGCTGGGGCGATATCCTCCGCCCGCTCGCCCGCGCGTTCGAGCAGCGCCTGCTCGCCTGGCTGCCGAAGGCGACCTACCCCAACCGGGTCGGCGCGCACGCCAACACGGCGTTCGCCTTCATCCTCTTCGACCGCTACGCGCCGCACGCGACCGAGCCGGGCCCGACGGGCCGCAGGCTCGCCGCCACGGCGCACCGCTGGTACGCGAACGACGCCGATGCGCCCGCCTGGGAGCCGAGCGGCAACGACTTTCTCTCACCGACGCTCACCGAAGCGCACGCGATGGCCGACCTCGCCCCGCCGCCGGTGTTCGACGCCTGGTTCGCCCGCTTCCTGCCCCGCCTGGCCGAGGGCGAGCCGCGCAGCCTGTTCGCGCCGGCCGAGGTCAGCGACCGCGCCGACGGCCAGATCGCCCACCTGGACGGCCTCAACCTCAGCCGCGCCTGGTCCTTCCGCCGCCTGGCGCGTGCGGCGCCGGCGCTGGCGGCGCGCCTGAACGCCGCCGCCGACGCCCACATCGCGGCGGCGCTGCCGCACCTCGCCGCGGACTACATGGGCGAACACTGGCTCGCGAGCTTCGCCCTCTTGGCCCTGGACGACCTGTGATAGTCCGAACTTGTTGTTGAAGGTCGCATCCGATGAACGTGATCGCCGAGATCGAGAAGCAGGCCGACGCCGTCGTTCTCACCGGCGTGATCACCCGCGCCGATCATGAGACCTATCGCGAGGTCGGGTTCGATGTGCCCGAGGGCGTCGACCGGCTGACGGTCGCGTTCGAATACACGGGCCGGGAAGAGAAGGCCGTCATCGATCTCGGCCTCTTCGATCCGCATCGGTTCCGCGGCTGGAGCGGCGGCGACAAGGCGAGCTTCACCGTCTCCACCATCGACGCCACCCCCTCCTACCTGCCCGGCCCGCTGCCGGCGGGACGCTGGACGCTGCTGCTCGGCGTCCCCAACATCCGCGAGGGCCGCGAGGCTCACTACACCGCCACCATCCGCTTCGGCCGCGGAGAGGCCACGGCCGTCTCCAGCTTTTCCGAAGCCCCGCTCGAGGTCGGCGCCCGCTGGTACCGCGGCGATCTGCACATGCACACCTGCCACTCGGACGGGTCGGTGAAGACCGAGAGCGGCGCCGGCCGCTCGCCGGGGCCGGTCTACAAGACGGTCGAGGCGGCGCGCGCCAAGGGCGTCGACTTCATCGCCGTCACCGACCACAACGCCGTCTCGCACCACCACGCGCTGCGCGAACTCCAGCCCTTCTTCGACCGGCTGTTGCTCATCCCTGGCGTCGAGGTCACCACCTTCTGCGGCCACGCCGGCGTCCTGGGCGCCATCGGCTTCGTCGAGTTTCGTCTGACCAGTCGCCACCTGCCCACCGTCCGCGACCTCCAGGACGCCGTCGACCGCCAGCACGGGCTCTTCATCGTCAATCATCCGGCGCTCCCGTCCAACGAGGCCTGCATGGGCTGCGGCTGGACGGCGAAGGGGACCGATTACGCCCGCGTCGCCGCGGTCGAGGTGGTCAACGGCGGCGCCGTCCGCGCCCAGGGCGGCAAGGCCGACGGACCGTTCTCCGGCATCCCGTTCTGGGAGCGGCGCCTGAACGACGGCTTTTCGCCCACCGCCATCGGCGGCAGCGACAACCACCAGCCGGATTCAGATCCCGCCAGGCATCCGGCCGTGGCCTTCCCCACCACCGTCGTCTTCGCCGAGGCGCTCTCCGAGCGCGCCATCCTGGACGCGATCCGCGCCGGACACGTGTTTGTCGACGTCGAGGGCACGACCAGCCGGCGCCTCGAACTCAACGCCCGCTGCGGCGCAGCGAGCGCCATGATGGGCGACAGCCTCGCCGCGCCCGCCGGCGCCGAGGTCGCTTTCGAAGTCCGGGTGAAGGCTCTCGCGGGCGCGCGGCTCGACATCGTCATGGACGGCGCGCACGGCGCGGCGCTCCCCGACACGACGATCGAGCGCGACGATCAGAGCTTTGTCTTCGCCATGCCCGGCGACGGCCGCCGCCACTGGCTGCGCGCCGACGTCCGCTCGGCCGACGGCGAACAGACGCTGATGATCGGCAACCCGATCTATCTGAACCGCTAGAGGGCCTTGCGGCCCAGGAACGAGTCCAGCTGCAGCCGGGTGTTGGTCAGCTCCGGCACGAGGCGGCGGGCGGCTTCGCGCACGCCGAACAGATAGGACTCGCCGCCGTCGGCGATGTCCTGCGCCAGCGCTTCCAGCTCGCTGATGGCGTGTTCGAAGATGATGCTGTGCTCGCGGGCGCGCGCCTGCGACTCCGCGCGCAGCCGGCGCATGGTGTCCGACAGCGTCTCGCCGTCCTCGACAGTGTCGCGCCGCACGGTGGGCAGAACGGTAATCGACATCTCAAAAACCTCGAAAAGCAGCCAAATCGACCGACGCCCCATCCGGTTTCCCGGCCAGGGACGACTGCGCCCGAACCTGCGAAGTCCGTGCCAGCTTGGCAGGCGGCGGCTCGTGACAGCGGTGGGCGGCTCCTGTATAGGCCGCGCCCGATGATCCTCTCGCGCGCCCAGTTTTACTTTTGGTATTTCGCGCACCCGACGCTCCTGGCGCCGGTGGAGGATCGCTCGGCCTGACGACCACGAAAGCCGAACCGTCCATCAGCCGCCAGGGATCTGGCGGCTTTCTTCATGCCGCCAGCGCCTTGAGAGCCCCAAGGAGCCAGCCCGACATGCCCCCCGCCAACGACGACCTCCGCATCGAACGCCTGGAGATGCTTTCGCCGCCCGCCCAGGTGATCGGCGAGGCGCCAGCCAGCGTCACCATCGCCGACCAGGTCGCCGACGCACGCGCCGCCGTCCACGCCATCCTGCACGGCGAAGACGACCGCATCGTCGTCGTGATCGGCCCCTGCTCGATCCACGATCCGATCGCCGCCCTCGATTATGCGCGCCGGCTCGCCGGCGAGCGGGCCCGTCACGCCGACGCCCTCGAAATCCTGATGCGCGTCTATTTCGAAAAGCCGCGCACCACCGTGGGCTGGAAGGGGCTGATCAACGACCCAGGCCTCGACGGCGGCTTCCGCATCAACGACGGCCTGCGCCTCGCGCGCCGCGTGCTCATCGACATCGCCGCCCTCGGCCTGCCGGCCGCCTGCGAGTTCCTCGACGTGACCACGCCCCAGTACATCGCCGACCTGGTCGCCTGGGGCGCGATCGGCGCGCGCACGACCGAGAGCCAGATCCACCGCGAGATGGCGTCCGGCCTCTCGTGCCCGGTCGGTTTTAAGAACGGCACCAATGGCGATGTGAAGATCGCCATCGACGCGGTGCTGGCGGCGATCCGCCCGCACCACTTCATGGCGGTGAACAAGGAAGGCCGCGCGGCCATCGCCTCCACCACCGGCAACGACGACGCCCACATCGTGCTGCGCGGCGGCGTTCGCCCCAACTACGACGCCGCCTCGGTCGCCGCCGCCTGCGCCGAACTCGCCCGCGCCGGCCTGCCCGAGCGACTGATGGTCGGTGCGAGCCACGCCAACAGCGCCAAGCGGCACGAGAACCAGCCGCTCGTCGCCGCCGACCTCGCCCGCCAGATCGCCGGCGGCGAGACTCGCATCATGGGCGTCATGGTCGAAAGCCACCTGGTCGCCGGCCGCCAGGACCTCGTTCCGGGCCGCCCCCTCGCCTACGGCCAGTCGATCACCGACGCCTGCATCGACTGGGAGACCTCGGTCGCGGTCCTCGACGACCTCGCCGCCGCCGTGCGCGCCCGGCGCGCGGCCGCAGCGACCGTACCCCAACCCGCTCATCCCCGCGAACGCGGGGACCCAGGCGTTTTTGCCTGAGCCTGGATTGGCCGCGGCGCCGCTCGATTAAACCGCGGAGGACGCAGAGAAGCGCGGAGGACGCCGAGAAGGCCGCTGCGCCTCCGCGATCTCTGCGCTTAGCAAGGGCCTGGGCCTCTGGGGGACTGTCCTCACTTGAGCCGAGGACGCAGGCTTTGACTCAAAGGCGATGCGACTCCCCGGCGTCCCTTCTCCCGCTTGGGGGAGAAGGTGGCCCCCGGAGGGGGTCGGATGAGGGGTCTCTCAGACCTAGCCGGATGACAGCTGGCGGCGGCTAGGCGCGGGCAAGAGGAATCACGAAAAACACGAATGAACACGAACCCGAGCTGCGGCCCAGCGGGTTGATCTCGTTCGTGTTTTTCGTGTTCTTTCGTGGTCAAACTCTTGGGGCGGTCGCGCCGCTGCTACGCTAGCCGGACGGCTCGGCGCGACCCCTCATCCGACCGCTTCGCGGCCACCTTCTCCCCCAAGCGGGAGAAGGGATTTTGCTTGTGCCCCGCCTCCCAAAATCGAGGACAGGCCCTAGGCGCCGGTCAAAAAACGCCGGATCCAGCCGCCCACCCGGCGGTTGTCGTTCGGCGCATCCAGCGAGGCGATCGCCTCGCGCGCGGCCTCGTCGCCCAGCACCTTCGCCGACCACCGCGTTTCCAGCAGCGCCTTGGCGAAATCGGCGCTGAACTCGGGGTGGCACTGCATCGAGATGGCCGGCTGGTCGCCATAGGCGATGACGCCCATCGGCGTGAACGCGTTGCCGCCGATCGCGCGCGCGCCGGGCGGCAGCGCCACCACCTGATCCTGGTGCGAGACCGGCACGGCGATCGGCGCCGGCGCGTCCATCCACGCCTCGCCTTCGCCGATCGCATAGCGGTGCAGCCCGACGCCCCAGCCTTTCGGCGACTTCACCACCTTGCCGCCGAACGCCTGCGCCATCAGCTGATGGCCGAAGCACACCCCGACCAGCCGCGCCTTGCCCTTCGCCGCGCGGAGAAAGTCTTCCAGCGGCGGGATCCACGCCAGGTCGTCATAGGCGCCCGCCGCCGACCCGGTGACCAGGTAGCCCTCGCAGGCGCTCGCCGACGCCGGCAGCTCGCCGCCCGCGACATCGAAGGTCGCATAGTCAAGGTCGCGGCCGATCAGCCCTTCGAACATGTCGATGTAGTCGCCGAACCGCGGCTCGAGGGACTTGGGCGGCTCGCCGGTGACGAGGATGCCGATGGTCATGCTTGGGCGACTCGACGAGGACGGCAGGTGCGCGGATTTCGCACAGTAGGCGCTCAATTCAGCGGCGCAAACGCTCGTGCACGGACCTTATTGTTACGGCGTTTGAAACAATATCAGGCGTTGCCATAGCGTATGATTTCAATGCCTTGAATGGTTGACGACCCCTTACAAGCTGCGCCGGTTCAAGCCCCCGTGATCGGGCTTTGCCTTGCCAGGCGCCGCCGTGGCGGCTAATGACCGGACTGCTCGCCCTGCCTTGATAGGCCGCGAGCCCTACCGACGGGGCCCTCCGGGGGCCTGCAATTGCGGAACGAAAAATCTGGTCGCGGGCCTTCGCTCCCTTCCTCACCGGAGGGCCGCGGCAAGACGTGAACTTCGGACCTTGTGCGGTGTGCGCGTAAGCGCCGCCCAGGGCCAGTTGGCGCAATGGCAGAGTAGTCGAATGTCCCTTAGGGCCACATTGCCCATCGCCGCTGTCGCCAGTGTCGCCATCGCCTTGGCGCCGGCGGCCTCGCCCCAGACGCTCTCCGCGCCGACCGGCGCCGTGGTGACCTCCACGGATGGCCAGCGCCTCGTTCAGTCGGCCACCGACACGCCGGCCCCCTCCACCGAGATGAACCCCGGCCCCAGCGGCCCGCCCCAACTGGCGATGCCGCTCGACCTGCGCGTCGCCAAGGCCGGCGAGGACGTCGCCGGGCTCACGCCCGAGATCGAGTGCATGGCCAAGGTGGTCCATCACGAGGCCGCCAACCAGTCGCTCAAGGGCCAGCTCGCCGTCGCCCAGCTGATCCTCAACCGCGTCAAGTCGCCGATCTTCCCCAAGTCGGTCTGCGCCGTCGTCAACCAGCCCGGCCAGTTCTTCCACACCGCGCGCTACAACGTGCCCGCCTCGTCCCCGCGCTGGCACACCGCCGTCGGCGTCGCCCGCATCGCCATCACGCTGAACGCGCCCCAGGTCGCCCCCGGCGCCCTCTTCTTCCACGCCTCCTACGTCCGCCCGCCCGGCTTCTTCCGCCGCCGCACCGAAGTCGCCCGCATCGGCGGCAACGTCTTCTACCGCTAAGCTAAGGCCAGGCCGAAGGCACCGCGTTCTTAGTTGCGTTGGCGGGCGCAGCCGAGCCGCGCACTGCAGGTCGCGTTGCTCGCCCTATTGTGGACGGCGACGTGCACCGCAGACACTATGGCCCACTCCAACACCTCGTTGCGGCGATAGGCCACCCATCCAATGACGACGATCCATGAGGCCCTCGGAATGGTGCTCGACGCGATCGACGCGGGGGATGTCGCCACAGCGAACGCACTCACGGGTCAGCTTCTCGGCCAGCTGCCCAACCATCCCGACGTCCTACAACTCGCGGCGCACGTGCTCGACAGAACGGGGAACGTCCGTCAGGCGCAAGAGCTTCGCCGCAAGGCGATAGCGAACTCGGCCGCGCAGCGGGCCGCGATGTTCCGCGCCATGGGCGCCGACAGTGAAGCTCGCGCCTTCTATGTCGAGGCGCTCAAGGTGGACACTTACAATGCGTTAGCCTGCGACGCGCTCGGCGAAATGAACCGGCTTCCGACTCCCTCGGACGCCGAGTGCAGCCAGTTCAACCGGCCGCCTCTCAACCTCTTTAAGACAGACATCGGCACCTATTATCTTCCGTCCGACGCGCCCAACGACATTATTATTCGTCGGATGAAGGCCGGACAGGTCTTTGAGGCCGAGATTGTTGAGACGATTCGGCCCTATATTCACACTGGGACGACCGTTATAGACGTCGGATCCAACCTAGGTCAGATGGCGATGATCTTCTCTGGCTTGGTCGGCGCCGATGGCAACGTGTACGCAATTGAGGCTGACCCATTCATCTATCACGTGTTTCGGATGAACCTGAAAGCAAACGGGTGCTCCAACGTAACCGCTCTCAACTATGCCGCCTACGATCACGGAGACGACACGGTCCTCTATCCCGAACAAGACTTTAAAGCCCTCGGAAGTTACGGCTCCTACGGCGTGGACCCGACAGCCACCGAGGGGAGACCTATCCGAACCATGATGATCGACAGC